>NZ_JRFE01000013.1 GCF_000756305.1 Myxosarcina sp. GI1 | reverse complement strand
GGCTCGTTGGGAGTATTCTTAGCAGGTGCAATTTGGTCGCTGTGTTATCGCAACTACAAATCTATAATACCTGGATACCTCAGTCATATCTTGGCAGATATTGCGATCGCTATTGTTGGCTGGGATTTGTTGTTTAACTAACCAAACTCTACTTTGGGGTAGATTAACAAAGTTTTTATCCTACTTAAGATATCAAACAGGATTTATATATATACACATCCGAGTATTAATTCTTAAAAGGTATTTTTAAATGCTTTGAATCTGCTCGAAATTGGAGGAAAAACTAATTATGGATTTTGGAATTAAAGGTAAAGTCGCACTGATTACGGGCGGTGACTCTGGTATTGGCAAAGCTACCGCCAAACTGTTAGCTGATGAAGGAGTCAAAATTGCTTTACTCGATAAAACTGCCGATAAGCTACAGTCAACGGTGGATGAGATTAATAAAATTGGCGAAGCGATGGGCGTAAGTGCCGATTTGACTAAGCTTGATGCAGTAGAAAATGCTAAAAAGCAGATTGTCGATCGCTTTGGTACGGTAGATATTTTAGTCAACTGTGCGGGAATAACTGGCGCGACCGACCCTTTTTTAGAACTAACTGACGAAGACTGGTATGAAACTATCGAGGTAGACTTTATGGCGGCGGTACGAGTCTGTCGGGCTTTTATTCCCCTGATGCAAAAGTCTGGTTGGGGAAGAGTTGTCTTAATTTCTTCAGAAGATGCCGTCCAGCCTTACACCGACGAAATGCCTTATTGTGCCGCTAAAGCAGCAGTATTGAATCTCTCGAAAAATTTATCTAAGTTCTTCGCCAAAGATGGTGTTTTGGTAAATGCTGTCTCTCCTGCCTACATTGCTACTCCCATGACCGACGCGATGATGGAGCAAAGAGCTAACGAAAACAATATGAGTTTTGATGAGGCAATTTCCACTTTCTTAAAAGAAAAACGTCCTCACCTAGAGCTACAAAGACGCGGTAAGGCACAAGAGGTAGCGGCAGTAATTGCTTTCTTATGTTCTCAGCATTCTAGCTTTGTCGTTGGTGCCAACTATCGTGTTGATGGCGGTTCTGTTGCCACGATGCACACCTAATATACGTGCAATTGGCGTTGCCATAATAGTGTAAGGGCGATTCGCGTTGGCGTAAGCCTTCTCGTAAGAGTATCGCCCCTACGGAGATTATGCTTTCGCTTCTGCTAAATAACGATGGACGAACATAATCGCAATCGAACCTTCCCCCACGCCAGAAGCCACTCGTTTGACAGAATTGTGGCGTACGTCGCCAGCGACAAAGATCCCAGGAACGCTGGTTTCTAATAAATAAGGATCTCGTTCTAAATGCCAGCCGCGAAAATGCTGGTGTTTTTTTAAGTCCGAACCTGCATAGATAAAGCCTTTTTCATCTTTAGCTACTACTCCATCTAGCCAATCGGTTTCTGGTTTGGCACCGATAAAAATAAACAAAGAGTTGGCATCTACTCGTTCTTTTTCTCCCGTATCGTTGTGCAATAAAGTTATAGCCTCCAGGCTTTTTTCGCCTTCTACTTCTACGACTTCTGTATAAGTCAAAACCTCAATATTATCAGTAGCTTCAATTTGGTCGATGAGATATTGCGACATACTTTTAGTTAGTGAATCTCCCCTAACCAACATCGTTACCTGGCGGGCATATTGTGAAAAGTACATCGCTGCCTGTCCCGCAGAATTAGCACCACCTACTAAATAAACGTGTTCGTCCTGACAAGAGATCGCCTCAGTTTTAGCCGCACCGTAATAAATACCCCGTCCAGTCAGGCGATCGCAACCTGGAAGATTCAATCTACGCCAGTGTACCCCTGTGGCAATTAGCAAAGCATGACAATTAATCTCGCTACCGTCGGCTAATTTGACGATGCGATAGGGATCTTCAACTCTCACTTCTACAGCTTCCTGGGGAGTTAAAATTTCTACGCCGAAGCGCTTGGCTTGGGTAACAGCCCTTCTAGCTAAGTCGTCACCACTCAACCCGACAGGAAAACCAAGATAGTTTTCAATGCGCGAACTCGATCCTGCCTGTCCCCCTGGTGCGGATCTTTCAATTGCTACCGTACTCAACCCCTCAGAAGCACCATAAACTGCTGCAGCTAAACCAGCAGGACCACCGCCAACGATTACCAAGTCGTAAAAAGGTTTTTCTGCTCTTGTTTGCAGACCGATTTTTGAGGCGACCTCGATGTTGGTAGGCTGTTCTAATCTGTCACCATTGGCAAATAGTACTAGTGGCAGCTTGGGACGATCGCCATTATTACCTACATAGTCAATCAGCTTTTCGGCTTCTGGTTCTAGTTCTACATCCAGCCACTGATAGGGAATTTGATTGCGGGCAAGAAAGTCTTTGACGCTATGAGAACAAGGCGACCAGCGATCGCCTATAACCCGTATACCTTCAAAAGCAGGGCGATACACTGCTAGCCAGTCATCTAAAAGATCGTCAAGAATAGGATATAGCTGTTCTTCTGGTGGATCCCAGGGTTTGAGCAGGTAGTAATCCAGTCTGGCAGAATTGATCGCTCTAATCGCCGCATCGGTGTCGGCGTAGGCAGTTAACAATACTCGTTTGGCTGCGGGAAACATAGGTGTTGCCCGTTCGATAAACTCTACACCGCTCATTTGGGGCATTCTTTGATCGGTGAGAAACAAAGCTACGGTTTCGTTGCGTAACTTTAGCTGTTCTAGGGTTTCTACTGCCGATGTTCCAGAGTTAGCACGTAAGATCCGAAAGCGACCGCCATATTGTTTTCTCAAGTCGCGAGCGATCGCACTTAAGACTTCTAAATCGTCATCTACCGTTAGTATCGTTGGTTTAGCCATAGCACAATTTATTTTTAGTAATAGTTAGGCAGCAGTTTCGGTATAAACCACTTCATAGAGATGAAATTCGTTCTCCGCCACACCTTCCCAGTAAGGAGATTTTTGAGTATTAAATCCAGGTTGTTTCTGCAATTCCTCGATCGCCTCTTTATTTTCCCAGTGTCCGTAATTAATCACGCGAGTACCATCCAAACTACGATGAAAAGTCGCCGAAACTAAACCTTTTTGTTTCATTGCTGGTTTGATGTGTTCTTTGGCTAATTCCACCATGCGCGGTTGTTTATCTGAGGACATCCTAAATTCGGCAAAGTGAGCGAAGTATTGTCGCTCAACAATTTTGGGCGTACCGACTTTTGACTCAGACGCGACAATTTCATAGACTTGAGAATCTGGTTTGCCTAATTTAAGCAATCCTTCGGCTTGCGCTTGAACTTCGGTATTAGCTATAAAAGCCTGATAAGCTTTTGAACTCTCCCATTGAGCGTAGTTAGCCACTTTAACTCCATCAATACTTTGATGCAAATTAGCTGAGACAAAACCAGGCTGGGTTTTGACCGTTTGCGTAAAGTTTTTAATTGCCTCGATTAATTTTTGCTGTAGTTCTGGTAAGACCTCAAAAATAATAATTACCGTAGTCAAACTATTATCTAAAGAAAGAGTAGCAGCCATTAATATTACTCCTGTAGTCGATCGTAAATTTAATAAACAACCAGAGGTTATAATTTTCGTACTAACCAGTCAAAAGCTTATAGTTTATAGCTTTTCTAAACCTCCTCCCGTCCTCTCATATCTATTTCGCTATGTTTTGCTAATTTGCAGGTCATCAATCTCCCTAAAAAAAAGTTGGTCATTTTAGAACCATAAGGAGAATTCCACCACCGCGAAGGATGACAACCTTCAGGTGCGTTCAAACTAAAATCCAAGTCTTTACACTTAAGCCAGCGGTTATTTTTACGCCATCCCAAATTTTCTCCCCATTGTTCGATTAACTGCTGGTTTTGTTCGACCGTACTATCTAAATTACCTCCTAATTTTTGATAGGCGTTTAGCTGAACGCTAAAACCAAAGCGACCGTTACTATATTTGCTCCACAGGCGATCGATTACCATTAGATCGTTACAGGGAAAATGTTGGATATCCTCTGGAGTTAGTTCTTCAATTTCTCGTTTTGATACTGCCAAAATTAATCTGATGGTTTCTTTATCTGCTTCAAACCAGTTTTCCTCGGCTAAATATTGCTGGAGATTTTTATATCTGTAGCGATCGCCAAGTAACATTAAATCGTCTTCTAACTCGCTCATTTTCTTGGGTAGAGCCGATATCGTTTCTAAACGTTCCTCAATTGCATCAAAGCGGCCAGTCATTTTGGTTAACTGTTCTTGAATGGCAGCTAGTTGTTTGGCAAGCTGTGAGGTAGTTATTTCCTGGCTTTCACTCATCGGTAGTTTCACTTATTTATTTAGTAAAAGGGTAACAAAATTAAGTCATAGTTTGACAATGCTAAATTTGCATAGTAATAGTAAATGTTGGACTAATTCTTTATTAATCTGTCTTTACATATAAAGTAAATTTAAGTCGATTGAGTTAAATTGGGATTAATTTAGGAATTTTTCTTTATAACGCAGCCAGCATTTTAGCCACCATACTTAGGTCAATCTACAAACTGTCACTTTAAGGTAGCTAAAACTATATAGATTGTTTAAACTATTAATTGTGTGTGAGGAGTAAGTGTAAGAGAGAAAAGCTTTGGGGTCGAAACACGGCAAGACTCCCAAAGCTTTTTTCTTTTTATGTTTTTTTAAGCTAAAAAAAGCGATCGCGCAACCGATCGCCCAAAACCAAAGTTGATTTTTAGTTAAACTTTTTATCTTCTACGTCTGCTAAAGCTTCTAGTTCTAGTTCTCATTCGACTGCGACTGCTACTGCCAAAGCTACTCGGACGCTGATATTGTTTCGAGGAAGATTTACCAGAAGAGCGCAAGGTGCTAGAACCAACACCAGAACCTGTAGCGCGGCTGTTGTTATTCGCTTTACTACCAAAAGTATTTCTATTACCAGACGCATTTCTAATGCTGCCAGTAGTTCTTAAAGTACGTCGATTTTGTACTGCTGCAGGTGGTGCATTATAGCGATCGCGATAGCTGTTGACAGCTTGAGAATAACTGCGACCATAGCCACCATAGCCCGTGATAATTCCTCCCGATTGATAAACTGGGGGTACATAGTAATGAGGTGTAAACAATAGGCTGCCGATGGCTTGTCCTGCTAAAGCACCAGCAAACGGAGTCCAAAAGTTTGATTCCCTTCTAACTACTACTGTTTCTGGTTGACCAGTTTGAGGATTACTAACGGTTTCGGTAACGTTGTGTACGTATTCAATTTTAAAATCTTCGGATAAATACATCACTGGTTGACCGCGATCGACTTGAAGATAAGTTTTTTTGCCATTAGTAATTTCTTCATCACTAAGACGCGCCATCTGTAGCTTATCCGTTTTTAATACTGGAGATGTTCCAGGAGGAGTATTAAGCAGCATCAAGCTGTATTCTCCCGTAGCATCATCATAAGTAGCCTGCTGCACGGGATATGTACCATCAACTATAGATGTTGGTGTAGAGGCAAGATCGGAACTTTTATTAAATACAGGTTGAGTCTGGGCTGAATTTGCCGTACCACAGCCAACTAAAGTACAGCACAAAGACAATGAAATTAATATAGCTACAATTTTTCGTAACATAATTCAAAAACAGTTACTTTTTTCTATTTTCTATAAATTTTATTGTAATTTATTGTAAAACTTTCTCTTAGCTAAAGACTTACGGTAATTACTGCAGGTTAAAAATTGCTCGATTAGTTTAAAAAGTAAAAAACTAGTTAAGAAAAATAGCTTAAGTAAAGCGATTGCAATTCAAAAGTTTCAAATTGTTTTTCAAATTGCCAATAACTAGTTCGAGAAAATAAAGTATTTTATGTCTATTTTAATTCCAAAGATAGATAGTTAATTTGTTTTACTGCCAAATTCATATAATTAATGCTTTAGAGTCTATCTAAAGATAGTACTTTTAAGTTTCATAATTATCTATTTCATTAGTTAGATGAAACTAATTAAAAATAATATTAATGTAAAAACTGTACAGACAAAAATTGTATAAATATTCAATTTAAAAAAATAGGAGGACTATTTTATGGTTTTAACAAGAATAGCAGACTTATATCCCGATTACAAACAGGATATTTTTGGTGGAGACGATATCAAAAGTTTTTCCGTGTATGCAGATACTAACGATAAAGTCGGTTCGGTACACGATATTTTGGTAGATGAAAGCGGACGCTTTCGCTATTTAGTAGTCGATACTGGATTCTGGTTCTTGGGCAAGAAAGTATTGCTACCTATAGGTCGTGCCAGCATTGATTATGGTCAAGAAAGAGTTTACGCTCAAGGTTTGACTAAGGATCAGGTAGAACATCTTCCTGAATATAGTGACGAGATGACCGTTGACTACGACTACGAAGAAAGAGTCAGAAATTCTTATAGAGGTGGTGCGGGATACGGCACTATGGGAACTACGGCAGGAACCGCTGCAACTATGGGAACTACGGCAGGAACTGCGGGAACTATGGGAAGCATGGGTACTACCAACACCATGGGTACTGCCAATACTATGAATTCTACCTACGATAATACAACCTATAGTTACGATCGCGATCCCGACTTGTATGGATTAAACGATCGCGACCATGATAATTGGCAAGGTTATCAAAACAGCTTTACCAGCAACAAAAATAACTTTAGAACTCAGCCAAACGTCAATCTCTACAAAATAAGAGATCTGTATCCAGATTACGAAAATGTTTTTGGTGAAGATCGCCTTACTAACTACTCTGCCTATAGCGATCGCGATGATAAATTAGGTTCGGTTCACGATATTCTCGTCGACCGCGATGGTAATTTCCGCTATCTGGTCATCGATACGGGTTTCTGGATTTTTGGTAAAAAAGTTTTATTGCCTATGGGTCGCGCTAGAATCGATCGCAGTCGCAACAGAATTTATGCCCAGGGATTAACCAAAGAACAAGCCGAAAATCTTCCTAAGTACGACAGCGACATGACTGTCGATTATGACTACGAAGAAAGAGTCAGAAATAGTTACAGAGGTAGTGCGGGTTATGGTACTACAGGCGCAGTAGACACTACCAGCCGAGTAGATGCTACTAATGCAGTAGATTCCTACAATCGCGATACCTATTCCTACGATCGCGAACCCAATTTATATGGTGTTAACGAACAAAATCACCAGAACTTGAAGCTTTATGAAGAACGCTTGATTGCCAACAAAGAGCGCTTTAGAACTGGTGCGGTAACAGTAGGCAAACGAGTTGAAACTGAAACTGCTAAAGTATCGGTTCCTGTAGAAAAAGAACGAGTAGTAATCGAACGAACTAATCCTACCGATACTACTGCAGTTACACCAGGAACGGCTAACTTCAATGAAGGTGAAGTAGCGAGAGTAGAAGTCTACGAAGAGACGGCAGATATCGATAAACAAGCTTTCGTACGCGAAGAAGTAAGCGTAAGAAAAGAAGTCGAACGCGATACGGTAACTGCTGAAGAACGTATTCGACGTGAAGAGTTAGATATAGACACTGACGGTAATCCAGTAGTAGATCGCTAATCGCTCTAGCAAGATTATCAGTTAATTTGAGGGGGAATAAAGACTATAAACTTTATTCCCCCAAATAACTTTAAACAACAATATTAAGAATTTAATTTAATGACATTCTTTTTATGGCTAATCTAGACGACCGAAGTCAAGCAAATCTCAGCTATTTAATCGATAAGTTAGGCAAACAATTAATTACTTATCGAGTCACAGACTCTAGCGGCGTTGTTATAGCTGAAGTTGCCGATCTTTATCGAGACGAGCGGAATAATTTATATTTATTAATTCAGTTAATCGAACAAACTTCAGATTCTAATTGGTATCAATTGAGCGAAAGTAATATCGCTTTAATTGACATGGAAAAACAAACTATAACAACTAATTTATCTTTACCAGAACTAACTAAATTACCTCTAGCAAACTCGTTATCTACATCTTTACCAATAGAATTTGAAAAAATTCCTTTATTAGAAGAAAAACTAACCGTCAAGCGTTATCGACGTAAAGTTGGCGAAATTGTGGTTCGCAAAGAAATTGAAACGCGGATGGTGCAAATACCTATTAGAAGTGAAAAGCTAGTTGTTGAAAGAGTTGGTGCAGAACCTGAAGTACTATCAGAAGTTGAGTTAGGAACAGAACGAGTTTTTTTAACTGACTCTCCAGAACTCGCCGCATCTTACAAAAGTAAATTTGTTAACATTGACACTGCCCGACAAATCTTACAGGCATTAGAGCGAGAAACTAATGATGAAGCCAAAGTAAGATTAGAAATAATTACTGCTGATGAAACCCAACGAAATATTTATCGGTCGATATGTCAGCGATTTTCTTAATTTAATTGCGATCGCCAGCTAGTGACCGTTCTAACTTGGGTAAAACTACAGTAAAAGTAGAACCAACTCCTAGTTTCGAGTTAACTGATATTTCCCCTTGTAACATTTTGACTAGCTGTTTGACTATTGCCAAACCTAGTCCTCTGCTTTCGGAATTGTAGTTTTGTTGGGGATTGACTCGGAAATAAGGTTCAAAAATACACGATTGATATTCAGGAGCGATGCCAATACCAGTATCGGCAATCTCGATCTTCAATCGATCGCTAATTTTTTCGCTCATCTGACAGATAACCTCAATTTTTCCCGACTCAGTATAGCGAATGGCATTAGTAACCAAATTAATTAATATTTGTTGAAGTCTGAGAGAATCGGTTACAAACTCTAAGGTTCTGGGTTGACAAGCTACAATTAGTTTTAGTTTTCGCCGATCGGCTAGCGGCTTGAGAGTTAAAAGCGTGTTATTAATCAGCGAGCAAACTTCAACTACTTCACAGTTTAAATTTGGCTTCTCCGACTGATAGCTAGCAAGTTCCAGATTATCGCTGATGATTCTTAACAGTTTTCTGCCTTGAGTTAGAACCTCCTCAATGTGTCTTAAATTAGCGGTAGATTCGTTATTTAATTTATCTTGTTGTGATTGTCGTAAAAACAAATCCGAATAGCCCAAAATTGAGGTAAGAGGAGTTTTCATTTCGTGAGTTAAATACGAAAAGTTATCCTGGTGTGCGTCTACTAAGCGAGTTAGTTCTTGATTGGTTAACAGTAGCTGATGCTGAAGTTGTCCTAGCTGTTTTAGCTTTTGCTCCATGTAGGTTTTAAAGCTTTGTGAAACTAAATGATCGAGAGAGACATCTATTGAGGTAATGATATTAACTATTTCAACTGGCGAACATTGAATTAATTCTGGTTTTAGTTCGGCAATGGCAATCTGACGTAGTAAAAAAAATTCTCTGGCTACTTCTTCGGGATTAAAATTTTGTTTGGCTCGCAAAACTCCATGAATATCAGCTTTTTGTTTCGATAAATTTTCAATTTTGGTATTGCCGTCAGCTACATTTTTAGCAATTGCTTTAAGAATAGCGGGAATACTATCTTGTAAACTTTGGTTGCTCAATCCTGAAGTGCTTTCAATTTCTCGTTCTTGCTTTAAAGATTCGAGCCATTGTTCGATAATCTTATTGGTTTTAGCAGTTAAAATACTTTCTACATCCATAAAAATAGACAATACACAATATTAATTAGATCGGGTTCGCTAATTTTTGCTTGTAGGGGGTATACCTCTGTTGGCTGAAGTTAAGAAAGAGTAGTTAACAAAACGATAATTTAAACCTGCGATTTTGAGGTTGGCTTGATACCTTAGTTCGATAAGTTTAGAATTGCTGGATTAATTAGCTACTACTAGCTATAAGTATAATTACTACCTTCTATTTACAATATCAAGAATGGTAAATCTAATTAGTGCAAGCAAAAAACTTTTCAAACACCAAAAAATTTTAACTAGACTAAGAATATAAACATATTTGCTTACTAAATTATTTCAGTGGAGTCAAAGTTTTTAGACAGTCGTTATTTAATTTTGCATGCGATAAGTAGAGATAAGCCGAACGTTATGACTGAGTCCGAAGGACTTGCTACGCAACCGCAACAAGGCTATAAAACTTTTTTAGCTGTAGATTTGAGCGATCGCCAGCAGAGAAGATGTGTAATTGAAATGTCGCCTCTACCTTTGGAAGACGAGAAATTTCTAATAAGCGAAGTTCGAGAAAAAAGTTCTGACAAAGGTGTTGCTCTCGATCGCCGCTCAAAATCGGTAGTTCATACTCCTATAAGACAGCGCATACAACAGAGGTTTAAAACTCTCCAACAGCTAAGTCAACAACAGCCGCAAATTCCTCAGATATACACTTATTTTTATACTTCAGACGCTTGTTATTTAGTTCGAGAACTAATTACAGGGATCGATCTGCAGCAAAAGATCTGCCATGAAGGAGTATTGCCTCCAGCGCAAGTCATACAAATTCTGTCCGAAATACTGCGGGTACTGGTAAAACTACACGATCGCAACTTAACTCACCAGAAAATCGCGCCAGAACATATTATTCTGCGAGAAAATAATTTACCCGTACTAGTAGGTTTTGGCAATATCGAGCGACAACTAACAACAACAGATTGCCAAGTCCAAGAATTGCCTATAGAAACTAATGAAAGTAATGATGTTGCGCCAAATTACTCTAGCAATACTGACTGCCAAGCCAAAGACATCTATAGTTTGGGATTAACCGCTATTTACTTGTTGACTGGTAAATCGCCCTCAGACTTATCTACTTTACCAACCAATAAAATTTATCTGCCAGAAACAATAACGACAATCACCCCTGATTTAGCGGCTATTATTAAACGGGCGATCGAGCTTCAGGCAAGTTATTCAGCTACAGAGATGCTTTCGGATTTGCAAGCTTTACCTCCGTTTCCATCTCAAAATGTTAATGCTACTGAAAGCTCTTTGACTTCTAATAAAAAACGAGAGCCTAAAACTCAAGCTATTGGTATTAATAAACTTGTAGTAGCTCTATCTTTATTAACAGTTGGAGTTGCAACTATCATAGTTGGCTTGCTTTTTTGGCAGCAGGAGCGAACTTGGTATCGAGCTTCTGACAATCCTCAACCTAAAGATGAAGAACTCTTACGTCTTCCTAGACCAAATGTCGCTTCACGCTCTGTTACTGTCGAGCCTCCAGAACCTGTTTCCGTTTCCCCATCGCAAGATATTCCAATTTTTGTTACGGGTATACCACAAAATCAGTTGCTTGAGGCTTTGGGAACACCACAAGCGATCGCCAGAGGTTTTTGGGGAAATAGTAATGCTTTGATTTATAAAAATGTTGTTGATGACACCGTTGATGTCAGTTATTTAGTAGATATAAATAGCGGTATTCTAAGACAAACCGAAATCGCTTTAGCTCAAACTTTGGGATTAAAAGTTATGCAGCAAGCTCTATCCGATTTATTGCAGGGTAAAACCAATCCTGCGATCGAAAAGGGACTCAGACAAGTGTACCAACGCCAAACTGATTCTTATACATTTGAAACAGAGCAATTAGAAGGAACTATAAAAAGAATACGAGAAGGTAAAGAAGACAACGTTTATATAGGAATTTGGGATAAAGATTTTCACTAGTGCCGCTGCGCGAAAGGCAATAGTAAAAAAAAGCTTTGAACTTGTTTGAGTTATAAAAATTATTGCTTTATCTGTTCGGTCACTTTTAAATAATTTTTTACTTTTGAGACAAAATACATTCGGTAGCGAGGATATCGTACCTACTATCGGAAAAAATAGAACAGCGGTCTATAAAGGCTGCTAAAGCTGGAGTGTTACCTTGTTGCAAACTTCTAGTAACTTCTCTGGTAATCGATTGATGTTGGGCGATCCAGCGATCGCCTTGCAGATATTCTACAGTAAAGCCAGATGTTTCTAAAAGCCAGAGATCGACATCGTATTTACGAATAAAGTTTTTAACTACTTCAATGTCTGGGCTATACTGTGCGGCTATGGTATCGATCGCTCTCTGACGAAAGGGAAAATAATAGCCTGTATGATAGGGAATGGCGTATTCCCGACTGGCTAAAATAGAACGTTTGGTAAAACTCGGAAGATTATCGGTTTCGGAAGTGAGAGAAGCAATTAAGGTATCTTTTGGTTGTCGCTGTAGAAATTGATAGAGTTCGGTAGCATCACCCGTAATGTATTGCGTCCAAACAAAACTTTTGGCAAAATAAGGATAAAAAATTAGTACGGCAGCCAAACAAAAAGCCGTAGCAATCGCCATTAAAGACTTTAACTTATTACTTTCTTTGATAAAAATCCCAAACAAAGATTCAAAAATCAGAGTAGTGACTATACTGGCAGCAAGTACGATCGCTATCTTAAGAGTATGTTGGGTATAGCGACTGGGAAGATGTAGTTTGAACAATACGGCATGAGCGATCGCAAACAGTAATAGAGAGACTATAATTAGCTCTGGCAAAACTTTAAGCTTAGAATTTAGTCTGGTAACACCAGGAAATATCCGAGGAAATTTTAGTATTACTGGTAACAAGATTGCCAAATAGGTCAAGGGAGGCATTAAAGCCGCGCTCAGTTTAATGCCGCTACGACTGCCGTTGAACCAAAAATCCCAAAGATTATCATCGAAAAATCCCGCTCTCGCTCCCGCTACAAATTCAGGCAGCTTTCTAGCTTGAGCTACGGTTATTACTGGAGCATATTCCGAACTAGAAATGGCGTATGGTAATAAAATTACCAAAGCAACGAGTAAACCGACGCAGCTTAGAATATAATTGCCTTTTTGCTTGCCGCGACTGAAAGGCAACAACTGCCAGATTAAAACTCCAGCAGCAATAAAGACTAGAGAAGGATAAAATAACCCCAACAGCGCGATACTAATAGCGACTCCCCAGAGCGATCGCTTTAGATAGTAATATAAAAATGCCAAAAACAAAGGAATGGCAAAGGCTTTAGGAGTTGCCGAAATCAAACCATCTTGCAACCACAAATTTTGATTGAGAATTGTGGCTGCGATAAATCCTCCCCAGGGAATTGGTAATAATTCTAGAAATATAGCAAAACTAAAACACGTCGTTATTAAGCCCAAACAAGTAGGAAGTAGTTTGTTGACTAAAAAAGGCTCGATAACGAACAAAGCTGGTACGGCATAGACGATTTTATAGCCTAAAGGAGCTACAGATTGAAAATAGTTGGCAATTAAATCGTTAGGAAATAGTTTGGGATCGAGAAAACGATACATCCAAAAAACGTGTTGTCTGGCATCATCTTGAACTATGTATTCGCTACCAAAAGCTTGTTTTAAAGCGATCGCGCCATACAACAAACTAAAAGCTATACTCAGCAGTAACCAAAATAAACAAATAGCCCGATATTTTCGCCCACCGTTTTTGGACAATTGGCTAAAAGCTACTTTTTCTCTGCCCAAAAAAAAGTAATAAATAAAGTCTTTCATTCTGGAAATAATACTGCATACCGCTTGAGCCAATAGTAAATTGCAGCTTCGTCTGGCGGTTTAGATATACAACGATAAGTATAGAAACAATACCGTCAATTGCATCTGAAAACTCATTTTAATATTTTCGCTATTTAAAACTATATCGAGTTCGCTCGCGGAGCGATCGCTCGAAATTTGTTTTACCTGAAATATATAAGCTACTATCAAAATTGTTTTTAGTTAAAGACTTAAATTATTTATTTTTGATAGTTTTATTTAGTTAACAGAACGCAATAATAATTGAATTTAATTATTATTATGTAGTTTTTAACTACTAGATCGCACACACTACAGATATAGTGTGTGCTTTATTTAATTATCTCAATTTATATTTAAATTTCTTAAAACACCATATAAACTCTCTCATTTTGTGTTGTTTGTAAAATAAGACAAAACTTGATACTATTTTTAGCCACTGTAATTATTTAGAAGTTTCGCACTCTGACCTTAATAAACCCGAATTAGTTTTGATTAACTACTTAAAGTAGTCGATCTACAAGAAAAATAAACATGCTCGATCTAAACGATTCATTAGTACATGAAGCTAACCGAATAGCCGATCGCTGGCGAAAAAACTTTGCAGGTATTCCACCTCTATTAAATTTTCCCCCAGAGCGAGCCAGACTAGTTGAAAATAATTTGGAGGCAAAAGGCGATCGCTACAATCGAAGCAAACAAGAGCGATTTATATTTTCTCAAAAATTAAGCCAAGCTATTAAAACAGTTGCTCGACAAGAAGATGTTACAGTTTCGCTATTCCTTTTATGTGCTTTTCAGGTTCTGTTGTACCGCTATACTGCTCGTGAAAATTTTGTAGTTAGCTGTTTGAGTTGGAGTGGCGATCGCGATAATAGATTAGATATTTTACCTGTAAAAGCAACGATAGAAGCTAGACAAAAGTTTAGAGAATTGTTAGTAGTTGCTAAAAACCAAATTTGTGAAGCACAAAAATATTTAAATACATCTTCAATCAGTTTCGATCTAGCTGTAAAGTCGGGAAAAACAGAATTTTCTCCCCTGTTTCAAATACTGTTTGGATTTAATAGCTTATCTGCTGAAGTTACATCTTCAAAAAAACTTCCCGAATCAAAATTCTTATTGGATATTACCGAAACAAAACAGCATTTGGTTTGTAGCGTCGATTGCGATCCCCAGTGGTTTGACACAGATACTATTAGCCGTGTAGGCGAAAACTATCAAGTGTTGCTAGATTCAATCGTTAGCTCTCCTCAAACCTCCATTGACTTTTTGTCTATAGTATCTACAACCAAACGAAAACAGATTTTAAACGATTGGAATCAAACTAACAAAGAAATTCAACCGCAATGTATTCATCAGCTATTTGAGGCACAAGTCAAGCAAAACCCAAAAGCAGTGGCAGTCATTTGTCAGGGACAACGACTTACTTATGGCGAATTGAATGCCCGAGCCAATAAACTAGCTCGCTATCTAAAAAAACTGGGGATCGAGTCGGGTTCTTTAGTTGGTTTGTGTATCGAGCGGTCGCTGGAAATGGTTGTAGGAGTGTTGGCTATTCTCAAAGCGGGAGGAGCCTACGTACCGTTAGATATTAGCAATCCACCCGCTAGACTGGCTTTTATTCTAGAAGATACTCAGATCGAGATATTACTCACCCAAGAAAGTTTACTCGCTAAGTTACCAACTAAAGTAGAACGTGCAGTTTGCATAGACCGCGACTGGCAGTCAATTACCCGACAAGCTTCAAACAACTTAGATAACGCCGTCAATGTTTCAGATTTAGCACATATAGTCTATACTTCAGGGTCTACAGGCAAACCAAAGGGAGTAATGTTGACTCACGGCAACTTAAGCCATTATGCCCAAGCCTTAGAGTTAGCTTTTGAGATAACTCCCGCAGATGTTTATCTTCATCGCGGTTCCATCGCTCTAATAGTTTCAGCCAGACAGTTGCTTATGCCTTTGACGCAGGGGGCGACGGTTGTTGTCGTCTCGCCAGCAGAAATAAAAGATCCTCTAGAGCTATTTAAACTTATCAAAAGATATGAAGTGAGTATAGTAGATCATGTTCCTTCATTCTGGCGTAACTGTTCGGGTATTTTAGACGGGCAAAACAGCAGTACCCGTAGTGATTTATTAGACAATCAGGTACGGTTGGTAGCCGCAGGAGGGGAACAGGTAACTCCAGAAATATATCAGTACTGGCGCGAAACATTTAAACCCGAAGTCAAATTAGCTAATATTTACGGTCAAACAGAAGGTACTGGTGTAGTTGCTATGTACCAAATACCTCACCAGATTGATTGGCAGTTTAGATCGCTGCCTGTGGGTTCTCCAATTCCCAACATGAAAGCGTACGTTTTGGACTCAAAGTTACAGCCCGTACCTATTGGAGTTGCGGCAGAAATTCATATTAGCGGTGCGGGAGTCGCTCGCGGTTATCTCAATCGTCCCGAACTAACTGCTAAAAAGTTTGTAGACAATCCCTATGTACCTGGAGAACGTCTGTATAAAACAGGAGATTTAGGACGCTTTTTAGCCGACGGCTCGATTCAGTTTCTCGGACGAATCGATCGCCAGGTTAATATTCAAGGACTGCGGATCGAACTAGGAGAAATTGAAGCAGTGTTAGCTCAACATAAATTGGTTCGAGAAGCAGCCATAGTTGTCCGTCAAAACAAATTAGGCGAATATTTGGCTGGCTACATCGTACCCAATGCAGACAAGCAGCTAACAGCAGAGACTTTAAAAAGTTATCTGCAAGAGAAATTACCCAGCTATATGATACCTAGAACTTTTGTTTTTGTAGATACTTTTCTATTAACTACGAGCGGTAAAGTAGACTATCGCACTTTGTCACAACTCAAACTAGATAAACCATCAAAATTAATTGACGTGCCTCGCGATCGCTTGGAAACAGAAATCATTGAGATGTTAGAAGATATTTCGGGTATCGAACCAATTAGCCTTAGAGATGACTTTATTGAATTAGGCGGGAACTCTTTACTTGCAGCGCGTTTGGTTACTGAAATAGAAAATAGATACGCTCAGAAAATCTCTATATCTGCAATTTTTCAAACCTCAACTCCAGAAGCTTTAGCAGCACTAGTCAGGCAAGAGAAGAAAACTGGTTATCCTAAAAGTTTTGTACCAATTAAAGATGGTAATTCTTCACTAGTTTTGTTTGGCATTCATAATTTAGGTTACGGGCTAGAACTATATCTTCCTCTAGCTCGATATCTAGGCGAAAAAATAAATCTCTATGGATTATCATCCTCGTTTAGCAATGAACCCGACACACCTCACTTTAGAGATATTGTTAATTTAGCAGAGTACTATACTCGCGATATTCAACAAATTCAGCCCCAGGGACCTTATCATTTAATGGGAATATCTTTTGGCGGTATTATTGCTTTTGAAATTGCTCGACGACTTATAGCCAGAGGACATGAAGTCAAGTTTTTGGGATTAGTAGATACTTACTATCCACGCTCGAACACAGCTTTCCAGGATTTTTCTCTACAACAGCGAATGTTGGCACATTTGCAAAAAGTTCGTACCAAAGGATTGAGCCATGTCAAAAATCGTATTAAATGGAGGCTCGGAGCAACCGCAAATAACACTCTGTATTGGTTGTATAAAATCGATTGGCTACGAGAAAATTTTGTCGATCGCACGAGTCGTAATTATGCACAAATTCAATATATTCAGCAGCAACGGGAACACCATCGAGTAAATAAAGACTATGCAATCCGCCCGTGTGCGGTAAAAATTAATATGTTTCGCGCTGCCGATGATATAGACACCAAGTTAGATTGGCAAAAAGTAGCTGAGCTAGGTTTAGCTATTGAAGATATTCCTGGAGAACATATGGAAATCCTTGAAGAACCTCAAGTTCGAGTATTAGCCCAGAAAATTCAAACGGCATTGCGACGCTTGACAGAAAATGCAGTGAACAATGAACAATGAACACTTAGCAGTTAAACTCTTATTGTTCATTGCTAATTGCTCATTGCTCATTGATAAGATGTGGCTTCTGCTAAAGGCAAAATAATGGTAACTGTGGTTCCTTGAAATTCACCAGCACTGTATAAAGAAATTTTGCCGTTCATCAGTTCGACAAGATTGCGAGAAATAGCCAAACCCAAACCCGTACCGCCGAACTTTCTAGTAGTAGAACCATCTACCATTACAAAAGGATGAAATAAACGCTCTTGTTTGCCGATATCGATGCCAATTCCCGTATCTTTAATAACGATCGCCACTAAAGAATTACTAATTTGTTCTCTAGTTTTTAAAAGTGCTGTTTTATCGCTCTCTTCAGTATTGGCATCAGTAGCTAAAGTTTCAGTAGAACTTTCTCGTTCATTAGATGAAGCGGAGTAAAAGTTACCAACTTCTTCGTCATGAGATGAATAATTGTTCGCTTTTAGTAACAGAGATTTCGGCTGCGTGCTTGTTACCAATTCAGATTCAATAACATTAACAGTAATTTCAATGCTGCCAAATTCGGTAAATTTAACCGCATTACTAACAATATTAATTAATACTTGTTTTAGTTTGGCAGGATCGGCAAGAACATAAAGCTCGCGATTCCAAACAGGAGTTCTAAAACTTAGAGCTTTTTTTTGAATGGGAACTTTATGTAACTCTACAACCTCGTTAATTATCTTGCGTAAACTAACCCGTTCGAGTTCTACAGATAGTTTGCCCGCTTCAATTTTAGAAAGATCGAGAATATCATTAATAATTTCTAACAGATGTAGTGCGGCAGCATCAGCCTGCTGTAAAAATTCCCGTTCCTCTTCTTTGCTATCGCAACATTCGTCTTTGACAATTCGTACGCAGTTAATGATGCCATTGAGAGGGGTTCTCAATTCGTGGGAAGTAGTCGCCAAAAATTCACTTTTCAGGCGATCGGCGTTTTTAGCTTCTTGCCAGGCAGAGACAATTTCTGCTCCCCAGGCTCTTAGTCGATCGACCATTTCGTTGAGTGCCAGGGACAACTGCTGAAACTCGCGAATGGGAAAATCTTCGGGCAGGCGATCGCTCGAATCTAATAGTTCTTTTTTAAAAGCATAATCTCTAAGCTGCTCTAGAGGGCGAGCTAGTTCGCGAGATACATATACGGTAAAAAGTATCGAACCAATAATTAAGCCGACAGTCATTCCCACTAAAGCACGCCGAATAGTTTTAAGCGGTTCTAAAGCAGCATTTACGGGAGTAACGGCCAAAACCATCCATTTTTGCTGTCGATCTTGAGTTAGAGGACTGGCGATCGCGCTATAGCCTACAATTAGTTCGACACCATCTTGCTCCAGATAATATAAACGTTCTAAATCGCGAGACTCAGCTGAATCAGAAGTAGCTTTCTCTAGCAAATCATTGAGTTTTTGTACGTCGGGCATTTGCTGAATATTACGTCCGACCTTTTGTACCAACGGATGTGCCAGGATAATCCCGTCTTGATCGATCACTACAGGATAACCATTTAAAGAACCAGGCTCGATATTTTCTCGATCTAGCACTGCTGATTTGACGCTTAGAGCATAGCGTAACTGACCTTGGCGATCGTAAACGGGTGCCGTTAGCCAAAGTTTTAACTGGCTTTGAAATGGTTGTTCGCCAACACTACTTACTTCTTGGATCGTAGATTTGGAAGGAAGCAGCAGCTTGACATCAATCTGTTCTGTAGTGGTAAGAAGTTGCGATTGAGTTCTACTCCACAAGCTGGCATCTACTTTCATCGTCTCATCACAAGTAGTAGCGGTGACGCGATTTAGCAGTAAATCGTGGAGCTGTACGCATAAAATATTAGTAGGTAATACCTGGGATAGTCGATCTATAAAGGGCTGATAATCTGCTGACTCAGATTTTAAAATTGCCACATCGCTAATCGAAGCCAAATTAGAACGAAGCGATTCAACTGATTGTTCGATGCTGTCTCCTTTGCGCTCTGCACTTTCAGTTAAATTCTGACTGGCGGTTTTAGAAAAAGCCGCACGAGCGCGGTCGTAGGTAATCCAAACTCCTACCAAGAGCACAGGTATACTCACTGATACAAAACGTGTAAATAATATGCGACGAAAGGAAGATTGACCTGATGCCATAGTGGAAGATGTTTGGCTGGCTTTCAATATCAATATAGATCCAAATGTAAATGATGTACTTTACTGTACTAAATTGTAATATCGCAATTTATTTGCCAATCTACAACTACCAAGTTTAACCAAATTTAACTGAGGTTTACGATCTTGTCTCGTCTTCATACTATTGTCATTCTTGCTATGAGTGCCGATGGCAAAATTGCCGACAAATCGCGCTCTCCCGCTCGTTTTGGTTCGACGATTGATAAGGCTCATTTAGAAAGCCAAATTGCTTTGGTAGATGGAGTCATTTTTGGTGCTGGTACTTTGCGCGCCTATGGTACTACTAAATTGATAAGCGATCGGCAATTGTTGCAAGCGAGAAAAACGCGATCGCAACCTCTTCAACCAGTTCAAATTGTAGTTTCTGCTACGGGAAATCTTGATCGCGATCTACGGTTTTTCCAGCAGCCAGTACCTCGATGGTTACTAACTACCGTGCAAGGAGCAAAACTTTGGCGCAACTGCGATCGATTCGATCGCCTAATAATTGGCAATGGTAATTCTTTTAACTGGCTAGATGCTTTTAGTCAATTACAGCAATTAGGCTTAAACAAAATCGCCGTTTTAGGAGGCGCAGAATTAGTAGCTTCTTTATTAGCTGAAGATTTAATCGACGAACTCTGGCTGACAATCTGCCCAATTATTCTAGGCGGCAAAAATGCTCCTACGCCCGTAGCGGGAATTGGTTTTACCGAGACTCAAGCAAAAAAATTGCAATTGCTAGAAGTAAAACAAATAGAAACAGAAGTTTTCTTACATTACGCAGTTACCTGAAAGGACTTATAAATTTAGGTTTACAGTAATGTTTATCGATCTTAATAACAAGTCGTACTTAATTCGACAGGCAACAAAATCAGATCTAGATCTTCTCGATCGCCTGTACACCGAAAATATGAAAGGCTATGTCGAGCGAGTCTATCCCTGGAATTCCAAACTATTTAGAGATAAATTCGTTCCTCTAGAGTACCTAGTCCTGGAATGCAATCGCCAAATTGTTGGATTTTTCAAAATAGTTTTCGAGCGAGAGAATATTTATTTAGCTGAAATCCAAATTTGCTCGGAGTATCGAAATCGTGGCATTGGTACCGATTTACTTAGCTCGATAATACAACAGTTTGGTACCACAAATAGAATTTGGCTTAAAGTTATTAAAGGCAATCCTGCAATAAATTTATATCGAAGATTGGGATTTAAAGTTTTTGCAGAATCTAAAACTCACTTGCAAATGGAATTATTATCGCAAGCTTCAAATTAAATGGCATTAAATTAAGCTAGATGTTTTCTTATCTCAAACCTAACTACGTAACGATCGCTCGTCGCCGACACTTTAGTTTTGCAGGGCAAATTTATCCTTCGGTAAGTAAAATTTTAACCGCAACCAAACCAGAACGCGATCGCCAGGCTTTGCAAAGGTGGCGGAAACGTGTGGGCTATCAACAAGCACAAAAAATTAGCACTGCTGCCTGTCAGCGCGGGACTTCATTACATACAGCAATAAAATATTACCTCGAAGGCAAACCTTTACCAGAAGATGTGGAAGATAATGTTTTTTGGCACTCTATTACACCAGTATTAACCGAAGTATCTAAAGTTCATCTAGTCGAATCTGCAGTTTACCATCAAGAGTGTCGGTATGCTGGTGTTGTTGACTGTCTGGGAGAATGGGAAAGTGATTTGTGCGTATTTGATTGGAAAACAGCTTCTAAACCCAAAAAAATTGAATGGATAACGGACTATTGTTTGCAGGTAACAGCTTACACGGCGGCTATCGCTAGCTTGTATAACGTCAACGTCGATCGCGCCATTATTGCCATTGCGTTAAGCGATCGCGAGGCACAAACTTTTCATTTAAATAGTGAAGAGCTTAATGATTATTGGCAGCAGTTTAATGAGAGATTGCGCCTTTATCAAAGTCTGCCATAAATAATTTAAGCGATCGCCTGCTAAAAATATAAATTTAGCTTATCTTAAATATTATATTTATATATACTCAGCCAGCAGACATCCTATTACGTCTATGAACTTTGTTACCAATATTTTGCACATCCTTGGTTCTGGTGCAACAGCCTACATTCTGGCAAATCGATTACGCGATCGCGCCACTCGCGCCAATACACTAGCGGGGTTTCAACTAGCCGAATCTGGAGCGGTACCTTTTTTAACCAAGCTCTCCGAACGAGCCGCCACCGAAGGAGATACATGGCTGGCAGAGAAATTAGCTATTCACGCTGCCGACGAAAAGCGTCACGGACAAATATTTGCTTATGGACTCAAGCAAATGGGCAAACAGGTAATGGATGCCGAAGAGTTAAAACAACAAAGAGAATCGGAACTAGAACAAAAACCCAGTCCTTTTTTTGCCAACTACTATCGCAATTACACTCCTGAAGATCTTAAAGCCGAAAACATTGACTGGCTAGCGTTTATGGGCAGTACCTATATTTTAGAGTTAGATGCCAGTAAAGACTTCGTGCGGATGGCAAACGCTTTACCCGAAGACGAACCCCAAAGCCACAAACTAAAACAAAGTATTCTCAGCGTTGCCCAAGACGAAACTAGACACGCAGCTTACCTTTATGAAGCTTTACACCGTCGTTTAACTGCTAGTAAAGTTGAAGAAATAGTTGAAGACTGGCGCAAGCGTAAGGTAGATTCTATGTTCGCTATGGTAGGTGACATGATTAGCAACGGTGGTAATTCTCGCTCTTTAGTTAAAGATGGCACACCTGCTAAAGGTAAGGAGAAAATATCGGAATTAGTCAAAGCCTAAAATAGTTAAAGTTAGAGTAGGGCGGGCAAATTCGTGGCAATTATCGGCAATTGTCACGAATGCTTTTTCTTTGCCCACCTTACAATTAATAATTAGTGAATCACTTTACCTTTTTGGCTTTCCTAACCATTTATTGCAGAGAAAGAAATTCTATTTTTGGTAAGGATTATATTAGTAATTGTGCGATCGCATCAATAGTGCAATTACAAAAACCGAAAATATGAAGATTGCCAGCAAAAAACTACGGCGTACTTTACAGAGAATTGCAATTGCTATTGGAGGAACTACATTTTTAATTGCTTTAATTTTAGTAGTCGAATATTTCTTTGGCAACAAACCAACTTGTAACACAACAGAAGCTTGGATTCTCTGTCACATTCGAGAATCGACGCTACTGAACTTAGTAGAAGACTTTAGTATTTTGGTAGCAGTCTGGCTATTTTTTCTCGAAGCTCCAGAACGAAGCAAACAAGCACATTACGAAGCCTGGAAAACTATCGATGCGGCAAATGGATTGAGAACTAGCTATGCCAGATTTCAAGCTTTACAAGATTTAAATGAAGATGGAATCAGCATTAAAGGTTTAAACGCACCAGAAGCCGATCTAAGAGGGATTAATCTAGCTGGTGCAGACTTAAGCCATGCCTATTTATCAGGTGCCGATCTCAGCTTTGCCAATCTTGCCTACGCTAATTTGAGCCACGCTAATTTAGTCGAAGCTAAATTAAATAATGCCAATCTCAGCCATACCCATCTGACTGCGGCAGATTTGTCTGATGCAGATTTAATCGAGACAAATTTACAAAGTACAGATTGTGTTGGCACGGATTTTGTAGGAGCTAATTTTACTAGAGCCAATCTGTCTCAGGCTTATTTAGGTGACGTTAACTTGTCTCAGGCTTGTTTGCACCATGCTAATCTCAAACAAACCAAATTCTTTGGTATCGAGCATTTAACTGTAGAACAGGTAAATGCTGCTAATTTTTGGCAGGAAGCAATTTTTGACACTAAAATGACTGCCAAACTAAATCAGAAATAGCTATTAAATAAGTAGAAAAATAGGGGAGGCTTTTTAATTAGTTGTTAGTTGTTAGTAGACAGCTTTACTCAAACCGACTGGTTACTTTACCCAATATATATTTTAAATTTACCGTACCAAAAGTTCGACTGTCGGTACTTTCAGTGAAATTATCTCCCTTTAAAAACAGGCTACCATCTTCCATTACTAAGGCAATTCGCTTAACTACAGTCAATCCCGAACGGAAAGGATGAGTCGCAACTACAATATCTCCAATTTGGGGAACGCGGTTTTGATAGGCATGGCGATCGATTAAAATTTCTTCTCCTGGTTGCAATAGAGGCTGCATCGAATTTCCCGTAACTCGAAACCGCTTGCGGCGACGCAATAACCAAAGCAATAATTCTCGAAAATTACTTGTGGGTAATGTTTTCATATCTTCTTTAGGTACGGGCAAGGAACTGTCTTGCCTCTACAAGCTTCAAACTAAACACAGATCGCAGCTATATAGCGATCGCAACTCACCAAACGTTATTAGATATTGTATCTTGAGGTTTGTAGGCAAAAATATATAAAAATTTTTATGAGCAAGAATAATTTTCGGATCGAAAAAGACTCAATGGGAGAAAAGCAAATCCCTGTTGATGTCTATTACGGAATTCAAACAGTAAGGGCAACAGAAAATTTTCCAATTAGTGGAATCAAACCACTACCGACTTATGTCGATGCCTGTCTGCTAATCAAAAAAGCTACCGCGATCGCCAACGGTGAATTAGACTGTATTCCCCAAGATATCGGTAAAGCGATCGTCACCGCAGTCGATGAAATTTTACAAGGGCAGTTACGGGATCAGTTTGTCGTCGATGTCTATCAAGCAGGTGCGGGAACCTCTCACCACATGAATGTCAATGAAGTATTAGCAAACCGCGCTTTAGAAATTTTGGGCGATCGCAAGGGAAACTATAAGCGAATAAGTCCCAACGACCACGTCAATTACGGTCAGTCTACTAATGATGTCATCCCAACCGCCATTCGGATTGGGGCATTGTTGGCATTAGAACATTCTCTCTATCCTGGTTTGACTGAGGCAATCGCCACAGTTAAGCAAAAAGCAGTTGAGTTTCAAAATATTGTTAAATCTGGTCGCACTCACATGCAGGATGCCGTTCCAGTCAGATTAGGAGAAGGATTTAGAGCCTGGGGACAAATTTTAAGCGATCATCATCATCGAATCGAAACTGCCGCCAAAGACCTATATGCTTTAGGTTTGGGAGGTAGTGCTACGGGGACGGGCTTAAATACCCATCCTCAATATCGCGATCGCGTCGCTCAATTACTATCAAAATTTACTGGTAAGCCTTTACATCCTGCACCACACTTAATGGCAGCTATGCAAAGTATGAGTCCTTTTGTCAGTGTCTCTGGTTCTCTACGTAATTTGGCACAGGATTTAGTTAAAATCTCCCACGATCTGCGCCTTATGGATTCGGGACCCCAAACGGGCTTTAAGGAAATCCAGCTACCACCAGTACAGCCAGGATCTTCAATTATGCCTGGTAAATACAACCCCGTAATGGCGGAAATGACTTCGATGGTCTGTTTTCAGGTAATAGGATACGATACGGCGATCGCCTTTGCCGCTCAAGCAGGACAATTGGAGTTAAATGTAATGATGCCCTTGATTGCCTACGATTTAATTCACAGTATCGAAATACTAGGTAAGGCAATTACTAGCTTGAGCCAGCGTTGTTTATCGGGAATTACCGCTAGGCGCGATCGCTGTTTGCAATACGCTGAAGGTAGTCTGGCTTTAGTCACCGCTTTAAACCCTCATATCGGCTATCTAAATGCGGCTGATGTAGCCAAACAATCTTTAGCTACGGGCAAGTCAATTCGCGAGATCGTTTTAGAGCGAGGTTTGATGGACGAAGATAAATTAGCCCGAGTACTCGATCTCAAACAAATGAGTAGTTTACCTAAAGATTCATAGGCTTTAGGCTTGAGATTAAGTAGGATAATCTATTTTACTTTCTACTTCCTACTTTCTACTTTCTACTTTTTACTTTCTTCTAACTCCAACCCAAGGGTTTTTCTGCTGCTGATGGGGTTTCGTCAGTTTCGTCTATCGAACCTGGCTTATCGACTATGTGTACCGTTGTAGCTTGAGGTCCCATTTCTCCTTGGGTTTCGCGAAATCTTACTCCAGTACCAACGGTTATGCGATCGAAATCATTATTAACCACACTATTGCGATGAAAATAAATTTCTCGCCCCGTATCGATAGTTTTTAGAAAACCATAATCTTGCTCGGCAAATAAGTTGGTTACTATCGCGCCTACTTCCTGTTCGGGATGGGCTTTTCTTTCTCCGTGTTGTTCGTTACTAAGATCTTTTAGTTGACGGTTTGCAGCATCAAAAGCATCGCGAATTACTGCTTGTAGTGGCGGGTACTGTTTTCCCGTATTAGGACTATGGTTTACCACTATTTCTCTGTTATGAGGTACGGTAATGTCGATACTGACCCGATAGGGAGAGCCACTGTGGGGATGTTCCTGAGCTTTTTCCACCACAACTCGACAGCTATTGATGTAGTCGCAAAACTGTTCGAGTTTGGCAATTTTTTCCTCTATCAAAGCCTCGATCGCTGGAGTTTTTTCTAGATTGCGATAGGTAATAGATGGTGGAATTTGCATGGATTATCGTAAGTCAATTATTAAAATATCTGTAAACGGCGATCGCCGTTTTTGTGATAAGTAAATTTTAACTATTTCTTTACCCTCAGTAAATCTTACAAGAGATAGAAATGCAGTTTGTTTCGCTGCCAGACAATATCTGTGTCATTATAAAATCCTATATGATATCTTAAAACGATTTAAGTTGAACGATTATTCTCAGTTTGATGTTGTTGTAGTTGGTTCTGGTGCGGCAGGACTGTATGCAGCTCTTTGTTTGAATAGTTCCTATCGCGTAGGCTTAGTTACCAAAGAAAAGCTGCAAACGGGTGCTAGTGATTGGGCGCAGGGCGGAATTGCTGCGGCGATCGCTCCTGAAGATTCTTCTCAGCTACATTTAGCCGATACGTTAAAAGCTGGTGCGGGTTTGTGCGATCGCACCGCTGTAGAATTTTTAGTGGAAAATGCTTCAAGTTCTATTGCTTCTCTGGTAGAAATGGGAGTCGCATTTGACCGTCAGGGCGAGCAACTAGCGATGACTTTAGAAGCGGCTCACTCTCGTCCCCGTGTATTGCACGCTGCCGACACTACAGGACGAGCGATCGTCAATACTCTAACTCAAAAAGTACTCGAACGATCTAATATTGCAGTGCTGTCTCAGGCATTTGCTCTCAGTTTATGGCGCGATGGGGCTACTGGTAGCTGTCGGGGTATTAGTCTTTTACATCAAGGAGAAGTTAAACCAATTGCCACCAGAGCAGTTGTTTTAGCTACAGGCGGTGGAGGACAGGTATTTGCTCGCACTACCAACCCCGAAGTTAGTACGGGAGATGGTGTGGCGATCGCCTGGCGCAGTGGTGCTGTAGTAAGAGATTTAGAATTCGTTCAGTTTCATCCTACGGCATTAACAAAACCAGGCGCACCTCGATTTTTAATTAGCGAAGCGGTTAGAGGAGAAGGAGCGTATTTAGTCGATAAACAGGGAAATCGTTTTGCTTTTGACTATCATCCCAATGGCGAGTTGGCACCTAGAGATATAGTCAGCAGGGCAATTTTTACTCATTTACAAAAGACAGGGGAAAGTAATGTCTATCTAGATTTGAGAGCGATCCCAGAAGCTAAAATACGCTATCGCTTTCCTAATATTATTCGCGTTTGTCGGCATTGGGGAGTAGATTTGTTCGAGCAGCCAATTCCCGTCGCCCCTGCGGCTCATTATTGGATGGGTGGCATTGCCGTCGATACGATGAATCAGACTTCGATTTCAGGTCTATATGCAGTAGGAGAAACAGCGAGTACGGGGGTTCATGGTGCTAACCGTCTGGCAAGTAACTCTTTACTTGAATGTGTAGTTTATGCCGCGCAACTAAGTAAACTAAAAGTCGAGCCAATTACTGCAATTAAAACGACTTCTGCTAAAGAAATAAATGAAAATTGGACAGCAGAAATTGAATTAGTGACTGCAATTAGAAAAGCCTTGCCAGATTTGGTTTGGCAAAGTGCGGGGATCTGTCGCGAGCGGGCAGTTATGGAACCAGCGATATCTCAAATTGCACATTGGCGCAGTCAACTACATTCTCTATCTTTAAGTAAATATGTCTTCAACTTGTCTTCTCAAAGCTGTTTTAAATTCACTTCTTCTCAGGCAGAGTCTCAATTGAGACTTTATGCTGAAACTTCAAATCTGTTAGATATAGGCTATTTAATTCTTAAAAGTGCTGCTTTCCGTACCGAAAGCCGAGGCGGACATTATCGTACAGATTATCCTCATACTGTCGCTGACTGGCAAGTGCATACAGTAGCAAAAGGGGATAAATGGGATACATCACCATTGAATTAGCTGTAAGCTTTTATCCGCGTCACGCGAAGGCGTGACAAGCCGCCTTCGCGGCGACTTGAGCGCAGTGCGTAGTCTTACGATGACTTTGAAGGGATAGCTTCTGCGGCTCTGCGCTTTTAGCTTAATTAAAGACGATACATGATTTAAAAATTTAAATACGATCGAGTAAATTTTGTCGGCGTATTGTTAAAAAATGGCGGAAATCGGGAACTATAGTTCTGTAACTATTGTTTCAGTTATTCGATCTCGCTATTTATGCACCACGTAGCCGATTCACCAACTCAAAAACCCCAAACCGAACCAAGACCAGTAGTGGAAACCTGGAATCTACAAAAAGTTTACCGCACTGGTTTTTGGCTGAATCAGAAAATAGAATCTTTAAAAAACTGTTCGATAACTATTTATGAAGGTGAGACTTTTGGATTATTAGGTCCTAACGGTGCGGGCAAAACAACTTTGTTGAAAACGCTATTAGGTATTGTCAATCCCACCGCAGGAAAAGCTAAAATTCTGGGGAAACCCATAGGCGATCGCCACGTAAAACAAAAAATCGGTTATCTTCCAGAAAATGCCTATCTTTACGATCATTTAACCGCCTGGGAATTTTTAGATTTTGTTGGCGGCTTGTTTCAAATCCCCAGAGTTCAAAAACGCCAGCGGATTACGGAGTTATTAGACTTAGTCGGATTAGCCCAATCTACCGCCCGCAAAAAAAAGCTCAAGCAGTATTCTAAAGGGATGCGCCAAAGAGTAGGTATGGCACAGGCGTTAATTAACGATCCCGAAATAGTTTTCCTCGACGAACCAATGTCGGGACTCGATCCTATGGGACGATACCGTATGCGAGAAATAGTTTTATCTCTAAAACGTCAGGGCAAAACAGTTTTTTTTAATTCCCATATCCTGTCGGATATCGAACAAATATGCGATCGCATCGCTTTTTTAGCTTTGGGAGAATTAATTTGTCAGGGTTCTTTAGACGAACTTTTAGGTACTACCAACGCCTATCAAGTAGTTGTTAAAGGAGGCGATCCCGAATCACTAGCACCCTGGATGAGCGATCTTAATTGGGAAAATAACCGCGCCTATGGTCGATTGACAGGAGAATTAAATGAATTTGTAGCGTATCTCCAACAGATAAATGCTCGACTGGTTAGTTTACAGCTAGCACGTCATTCTCTTGAAGAGTTCTTTATGCAGCAGTTAAGAACGAGAGGTATCGAGTTTAGTCGCTAGTGCTGCCGAACGAAAAGTTAAAAGTTAAAATTCAAAAGCTCTAGTCAATCGAGTATTAAAATAAAATGCTTTATTGACGAGCAAAGTCTAATAAAGTCAAAAATTTTAAGAACTCTAGGCTGAAGGTATATACTCTGCTTGTTGTGAGTTACGATTTTGAGGCTGTGGCGGCTGAATTTGATATTTTACCAAATCTGCCAAGTCTTGCAATTGCGCGATCGCTTCTGCGCCTTCTAGCTTCATTAATTCGCGATCGTCGCGCATTTCAGTCCAGGTAATTCCATAATCGGAAACTAAGAAGCGAATTAAATGCTCGTCTTTGAGACTGACCATAAAAGACGCACTGCTCATTTCTGCACCACAGGTGTAGCAGGAAGCTAAATAACCTTTATTTTCTAGCGCGATCGCCAATGCTTTAAGCGTCATCACCAAATCGCGAACGAATTGACGGTGTTGCTGTGCGAGTCTAATAAACACTTTGTTCCTCCTAACACCACGTCATAATTGAGTATAATTTTATATTGTTTTAAGGTTTGTTTTCTGTTTCATAGGTTATCCTAATAAATAACACAAACAGCAAATTATTGTATCGAGTCCAATAATATACATTAAAACTTAGGCTTAATTAGACTTTTTCACCTTAACACATATCCCCGAAAGACAATAACAGGGTTTCGTCTAAATTTAATAGTTAACCTGCTCTTAATTTATAAGTTTTTTTAGTTAATTAACAAGTTTCATCGGTCAAAGTTAAGAAATGGTATTAGTTAACAACGAATTATAAGCATACTTTTATCTATAATGGCTTACCTCTTAAGTATTAGATGTTAGTAAAGATGCAAAATAAATTAAAATTGTTTCTAAAAACACACTAAGCAATATAAGAATTTTTAATAGATAATATTTAATGTTTTAAATTCAGGTATTAAATCTCTTCAATAATTCCTTCTGCGCTGTTAACAATTACTTTTAGTTCTTCAAGCATTTTTGGCGTGGCATTACTCCACATATTTCTTTGATTGGCTTCTAAAAGTCTTTCTGCCATGTCCCTTAATGCCCAGGGATTGTTGTCGCGAACAAAATGCTGTATTTTTTCATCTAAGATGTAAGTCTCGGCAATGCCTCGATACATGTGGTCTGGTACGCATTTAGTAGTGGCATCATAGGCAAACAGATAATCTACCGTGGCTGCCATTTCAAAGGCACCTTTATAACCATGTCGCATGACACCCTGTAGCCATTTGGGATTAATAACGCGAGAACGATACACTCTGGCAATTTCTTCGCTCAATTTTCTAACTCTAGGATTGGCAGGAATGGAATTATCGCCAAAATAAACTTCGGGATTTTTACCAGATAAACTGCGTACTGCGGCAGTTAAGCCTCCTTGAAACTGATAGTAGTCGTCGGAGTCTAATAAATCGTGTTCTCGGTTGTCTTGATTGTGCAGCACGACCTGTAATTGTTTTAATCTTCGCTCGAAAGATTCTGCTGCGGCATAACCTTTACCACTGCCGTCATAAGCATAGGCACTCCAGTTAAGATAGGCGCGAGCCAAATCGTCTTCACTCTGCCAGTTTTGCGCCTCAATTAAACCTTGTAAGCCAGCACCATAGGCACCTGGTTTAGAGCCAAATACACGATAACTAGCTTTGGTAAATGCGGTATCTTCGTCCAGTCCCTGCTGTTGCCATAACCGACTTTCGGCTCGAACTCCTTCTGCCAGAGGATTAATTGAGGCTGATTCTGGTAAATTAGCTACCGCCTGGGTTATTTTATTTAATAGATGAATTAGATTGGGGAACGAGTCGCGAAAAAAGCCCGATACCCGAACCGTAACATCGACGCGGGGACGTTCGAGAACTGCTTCATCTAGAATTTCAAAGTCTACAACTCTACGAGATAAGCCATCCCAAACTGGCTGTACGCCCATCAAAGCCATGACTTGAGCGATATCGTCTCCTCCCGTACGCATAGTAGAAGTTCCCCAGATAGAAATAGCTAGAGTTTGGGGATATTCGCCGTGTTCTTGGGTATAACGTTCGATTACGGCTTCTGCGGCTTTGCGTCCCATATCCCAGGCGGTTTCAGTCGGAATACCGCGAATATCTACAGAATAAAAATTGCGTCCTGTGGGTAGGACTTCGGGTCTACCTCTGGTTGGTGCGCCTGATGCCCCACTGGGAACGTATTCGCCGTCTAAAGCTTTAATTAGATTAAAAATTTCGCGATCGCTTTTTCTTAAATTGGGTAATAAGGTGTTAGCGATCCACTGTAGTTGTTGGTAAGTGTTAGGGAAATTAGAATTTGTAATTGACAGTGGCTTATTAGAAATAATGTTTTCTATAAGTTTGGCGGCAATTTGTTCTAAAGCTTCAATGATGTCGTAAGTATTTGCGCTCTTAGATAATCTGCCAAGCTGGAAAGATACTAAAAGAGAGTTTAAAGACTCTAGAGTTTGAAGCGAATCAATAGGAATTATATCTCGATCTACAAGGGGATCGAAGTTTAAGTTTAAGTCTTTAGCTAAAGCTTGGATAATACCGAGACGGTCAAAACTAGGACAACGAGCGATCGCAACTGTGAGATCTCTAAGTTGAGTTCCTTGGGGGCATTTACCAAATATATGCAAGCCGTCTCTGATTTGAGCTTCTTTTAATTCGCAAAGATAACCGTCAGCAAGGGTAAGAAATTCAATAATCGATTGACTATTTATAGTTGCGATCCCCAAATCTTTATCTAAATTTTCTTCTCGAACTAAATCTGTAATGCGATCGCTAATTATCTCCAGACGAGAGGGATCGAGGCTTTGTGCTTCATAATATTCGTCAATTAAAGCTTCGAGTTTGACCAACCCACCATAGAGTTCGGCACGGGTTAGTGGTGGCGTGAGATGATCGATAATTACCGCTTGCGATCGCCTTTTAGCTTGAGAACCTTCACCAGGATCGTTAACGATAAAGGGATAGATATTAGGGATCGTTTGTAAGGCAATTTCTGGATAGCAGTTGGCAGATAAAGCCAGACTTTTTCCTGGCAACCATTCTAAGTTACCGTGTTTGCCTACATGAACTATGGCTTGGGCAGCAAATTTAGTTCGCAACCAGTAATAAAAGGCTAAATATTCATGGGTAGGCTCTAAATCTGGTGCGTGATAATTTAAACTCGGATCGCGATCGTATCCCCTCGATGGTTGAATGCCGATAAAAATATTGCCTAATTGAATGCCAGAAATGGGAATTTTAGATTGTGTAAGATTGTTGCCCCAGCGATTGCTAATTGCCTGTTGCACTTCAGGGGGCAAACTCTGCCAATATTTTTGATACTCTGCTGTGGACAAAGATTGATTGACCAAACGATTCTGACTTTCAGGATCGTTGGTAATGCCTACCGTCAAACGCCGAATTAATTCTTCTCCTGTAGTAGGAATGTCTTTTATTGAATATTCAGCTTGCTGTAAGGCGTTTAAAATTTCAATACAGCTTGCAGGGGTATCCAAACCAACTCCGTTAGCGATTCTGCCATCTTTATTAGGATAGTTGGCTAAGATAACAGCAATTTTTTTCTTCCTATTGTCAGTCTGCCGAAGTCTTAGCCAGTTAACGGCAAGTTCGGCTACGTATTCGATGCGATCGCTTTGGGGTTGATAGACAACTACATTGGTTTCTAACCGTTCGTTCCAAGTTTGTACTGACTTAAAAGACACGGCGCGAGTAATAATCCTGCCATCCACTTCGGGGAGTGCCACATTCATTGCTACATCTCTAGGGGTTAATCCTTGCCAGCTTGCCTGCCATTGTTCTTTACTGCTGCTGCTAAAAATTACTTGCAAGACTGGTAGATTTAACCGTTGCCAAAACTTCGTTTGTGCTGCATCGTCGATTTTGGCTAGAGAAAAGCTGGTAGTGTTTAGTAGCAATCCGACTGACTTTTGTTGCAGTAGAGTTAATAATTCTGACTGGATTTCTGGTTTTCGTAAGGAAGCGATAAATATCGGTATTGGACGAATATTTCTGGCTAATAAAGCTTTAACCAAATAATCTATTGGTAAGGTATTACCTGCCAAATAGTGAGAACGATAGAATAAGATGCCAACTGCAGAAGTAAATTGAGGCGATTCAGATAAAATACTCTGCCAATCGCCTGTATATAGTCCGAGATTGGGTACGGGTTTAGGTTGAGGAGGATTATAGCTAGTATGCAAACCAAGATCGCTGGCAAATTTTAAAGCATTGAGATAATTTTGGCTGCCACCTTCTACTAAATAACGCCAAAGTCTATTGACAGCCGTAAGAGAAACCGTAGAGTGACTGATTAAATCGAGATCTGGCGTATCATCTCCTGGTAACACAAATAAAGCAATATCGTGTAGTCTGGCTATTTCTTTAACAGCTTCCAAACCATAAGTCCAATAGCTACTGCCGCCTAAAAGACGTAAAATAATAATGCGCGCTTTAGATAGTACGGTATCTACATAAAAGTCAATGCTTGCCTGTTGCTGTAAATTTAACAAATTAGCTACTCTGACTTCGGCAAAGTTGCGATGTGAAAGGTACGCGGATGCGTAATCCGAAGGGTACGGAGACGCGTAATCGTCTGGTAAGGAAGCTTTCTCGCCCTCGAAGTGCGGGGTTTGTGCCGTCTGTAACAAAGACAGGGCAGCAGCAGTTGTTTGAATATCCGTATCGGCTGAAGTAATAAAAATAATTGGTGCGGGATTTTGTTCGATAAATACTACACCTTCAACATTAGGATTCCAACCCCCAGGGAGAGCAGCTAGTTTATGCATGGTCAGTTGTTAATTTCATTCTTTGTAAAAACTTATTTAAAAAAAGTTGTCAGCGTTGCATAATTTTTTTTTTACATTTTGCCGTTTTTCTTTACAAGACTTTCAGGTGTTGTATATTAACAGGATTTAGTAGCAATTAATAAATTAAAGTTTTGTATACCCTTACGGTCTAATCTTGAGAAATAATTACGGATTAGTACCAACGCCGAAATAATAAGAGAAGCTAGGTAGTAATTGCTTAGTTATGTATTCCATTATTTAAATTGTGTATAGCCTTCTCAAATCTTCTTTAGTATATAAACAAATTGTCAGCGAGCGAATTTTTTCGCTGCTGCGTACTGTCTGGTATACAACGGCAGAATCTAGCGGCAAAAATACCATATTGGCTACAAACGAAAGACAACTATACTCGTCTCAAAACTATAAAAAAATTTATTTAAATTGTCAATTTGAAACAGAAAGTTTTTATTTGTTGATAACTCCATATTTTTCGGCTCTGTTATGTGGCAAACACAATGTGCCTAATAATAAATACAAGGCAAAAATTATTTTTGACTATCGAACAATAAAAGCATATTTACAAAGATTAAATAAATCGAATTGTGACAAGTTTAACATTATAGAAAACTTACAAAAAAAGGTAACAGATCGACTCGATACTAGTTCAGATTGTTTACAAGATTTTGCTACAAAAACAATTTGTTTATTAGAAGAAGACAAAAATAGCTACTTTAATTGTCATACCAAAAGCTCGATGGAAGAATTACTATTCAGTCATACAGAGCAAAATCGGTTATTCGCTCGCATAGAGACTGAGATTACTAAAGGAACTGCTCTCTGGCAAATTATTCAAACCACCCTGGAAGATGGTCGTGAATTACTACAGTCAGACCGTTTACTAATTTATCAGCTAGATGTTTCTGCCGATTATTCTACTAACTCTCAACTAAGCCAGCCTATTGATGTTGTAACTTATGAAGCCAAATCCAGAGACGATATTTTATCTAGTTTGTATTTTCAAGAAAGAGATTGTTCTCGCAATCTAAGCGAATGCAGGCATAAATATCATCAGGGATTTAGTCTGGTTCTCGATGATATCGAACGTTATAATTTACCAGATTGTCTGCGGTCTTTAATGCAGAAAATGCAAGTTAGAGCCGAAGTAGTTGTTCCCATTAACGTTCGGGGAAAGCTTTGGGGTTTGGCGATCGCACATCAATGTTTCGTACCCAGACAGTGGCACAGTGATGAGATCGGGTTTTTGCGACGTTTGAGCGAAAAGATAGCCATGGCGATAGAACACGACTGTTCTTATCAAAAACTAAAGCAGCAAAAAGAATTTCTCGAACAGCAAGTTAAAATACAAGCACGGCAAATTAGAAACGCACTGATTTCAGCACAAACTGCCGCTCGCTCCAAACATGAATTTCTCGGCAGCATGAGTCACGAGTTGCGTACACCTCTAACCAGAGTAATGGGTTTATCTAGCACTTTGCTACAGTCTTCTTTATCCAAAGATCGCATTACTCTACCTCTTGAAAAGCAACAACAATATTTAAAAATTATTCATGAAAGCGGCAAAAATTTACTTACTATAATTGATAATATTTTAGATTTTTCGGAAGTAGAATCTGGTAATTATTTATTAAATATAGAGCAAATTTCTCTTGGTGATTTAGCACATGAAGTGTTGCAAAAAGTTCGATTTGAAGCGCAGGAAAAGCAGATTGCGCTTGAGTTGGAATTAAAAATAAAAGACGAGCGATATTCATTTAAAGGCGATCGCGAAAAATTAGCCGAAATATTACTTAATTTAGTTGGTAACGCCATAAAATTTACTAATTCTGGCGGTAAAGTAACTGTTAGAATTTGGTACGAATCAGAGCGAGCAGTTTTTCAGGTAGAGGATACTGGAATTGGTATTGCTAAAAAAGAAATTCCCCTGCTATTTGAAAAATTCAAGCAACTAGAAGATTTTCGTCGACGAACTCATGGGGGGACTGGTTTGGGGTTAGCTTTAACCAAACAACTAATCGAACTGCATAGTGGCACTATAGAAGTTCGTTCTACTATAGGAAAAGGAGCAATATTTACAGTTTATTTACCAGAAAGAAATTTACCTCAGCCTAATATTAAAAAGTCTCAATTTATCGGTCGCCTGGGTAACGAAGTTGATAACGTAGTTTTAATTGTAGAAAATGAAGATAACGCTACTTTTATTTCTCAGTTGCTTACAGCAATTGGTTATAAAGTCGTACTGTCTGTGGATTCATCTATAGATATAAATCGCATCGAACTATTAGAACCAACAATAATAATTGTAGATAAAAAGAGTTCGGCAATTGCTACCAACTTAAGTCAAAAAAATAAACAAAAGCCTAATAACGGTAGAGTGAAAATTTTATTGTGGTGTTCGCAAATATCCGCTAGCGAATGGCAATATTTTTCTAAAAATGGAGTTGATGATTATCTTCTAGAAACAACAAATTCTCTGCAAATTATTAAAAAGCTTAAGGATTTAGGTCAATCAGATTTATGAACCTAAGTTTGATAAATTCTGAGATATTGGTAAAAGAATAGAGGTAAAGGGTAAGAGGAAAAGCATATTTTTTTACCAATCGAGCGACTTTCTAAAGCTGACTCTATTATTTCGTCGAATTGTATTAATATATAGCGGTTCTTAATCTTATGAAGTACAAATCTAATCTTAATGATAGTCGTTTAAATCCCTATCGCCTATTTCTTATTCCCTATTCCGATCGAAGCGTACCTCATCAAACCGAGAATTGCTGTAAATCGCTTCGACTGGCTACTTGCCAAAACTACTAACTACTAACCGCTAATTACTAACTCTTCTACTTCTGTTAATTTATTAGGTAGCTTGGCAGTTAAGACTTCTGTTCCCGATTCGGTTATTAAAACATCATCCTCAATTCTAATACCTCGCACATCGGCAAACTGGGTTAGAAGCTCCCAATTAACTACATTTCGATAACGATCGCACCTTTGAGGCTCGTTTAAAATTGCAGGAACTTGATAAAAACCAGGTTCGATAGTAACTAGCATACCAGGCTGTAAAGGACGATCTAAGCGTAAATAGTTCAAACCAAAGCGATCGCTTCTTACTCTACCAGCTTCATATCCCGCCACATCCCCTAAATCTTCCATGTCGTGAACGTCTAAGCCAAGTAGATGTCCGACACCGTGAGGAAAAAACAAAGCATGAGCGTCTATTTCTACCAAATTTTCTGGGTTACCGCGCAAGATACCGAGGTCTACTAAGCCTTCTGTTATCGTCGTCGCCGCTAGCAGATGAATGTCTCGATATTCAACTCCTGGCTGCATTTCGGCAATACAGCGATCGTGTGCTGCTAACACTATTTGATAGATGTCTCGTTGAGTGGTAGAAAACCTGCCAGAAACTGCCCAGGTGCGAGTAACGTCACTAGCCCAACCGTTAGTGGTTTCCGCACCGACATCGGCAAGTAGCAAATCTCCAGACTGAAGATTATTGGTATATTTTTGATTGTGTAATACTTCGCCGTGTACGGTAACGATGCTGTTATACGCACAACTCATATTATGAGCGATAATCTCCCCTTCCATTGCCGCTCGTACTTCGGCTTCGGTTTTAGCCTTAAGAGTTGCTTTCATTCCCGCTTGATGGGCTTTGACAGTGACAGATGCTGCCTGACGTAGTTCTCGTACAGCCAAGTCATCGTGTTGTAGACGCAACTTTATTATCGCCTTGGCTAAACCGCGATCTCTCGATCGATTGCTATAAACATTTCTATTTAATAACCGACACTGCTGTTGATAGGTTGATAAATCCCCTACGGCAATGGTAGCCGCATTAGCAGTTTTTCCAGTCAACTCAGATAAGGGATAGGCGCGCTCGGCACCAATCTCGGCAGCAACTCGCGCTCTTGTAGGCATTTCTCCCTGCCAGAGTGAAGCTTCAGAGAGTGGCTCATCAATAAATAGCTCTAGTTTGCCATCTACCAGGCGAATTGCAGCATTTTCTAAAGGTAGACCTGTAAAATAAAGAAAATGGCTATTACAGCGAAAAGGAAAAGTATTAGCTGGAAAATTGCGAGCGATCGCCTTTCCAGACCATAAAATAACGGGAGTTTCCAGTAAATCTGCTAATTTTTGTCTTCTGTGCTTTAATATTGAAAGATTCATAGTCGCGATCGCGCTTTATTATTTACGGTTGATGCAGCCTTATTATTGTGCAATTGAGGAACTTCCTGGATTAAAATCTACGGATATTAAGTTGCTTAAAATCAATGGTATAATAGGCACCAAGGAATTAATCGAACAAACCTCTACTATTCAAAAAAGACAGCTTTTAGCCAATCGCTTGCAGCTAAAAATTGAATACGTTAACAAATGGCTAGCTCTAGCAGATTTGTCTCGTATTCCCAGCGTCAATCATCGATATTGCGGATTGGTTTTACATTCAGGTATAGCTTCTGTATCTCAGTTAGCCGAAACTCCAATCGGTCGCCTGCATCAGCAGGTACTCCGACTATCGGTTGCTACCACGCGCCGAAAAGACTTATCGCCCTCTGTAGAAATTGTCAGACAGTGGATAAAAGAGGCAAAGCTGCTAGTTGAGAGTAGTAAAATAAAAATTGGCAAAAAAAAAGCTCGATAATTAAGCTTATCATCAGCTTTCAGCCAAAACTGGCAAGTTACTAAAATGAAATATATAGTAGTGGACAGAAGAATAGATACACCTCTAACTACTAAAAACTTTATGGGTTAAGCATTTTAGTTTTGACTTTTGACTTTTAACTTTTGCTATAGTTAGTTTTAAAATTAATAATCTTATCGATCGCTAGTTGCGAGAAAAGCTATTGCTGTTGCGATAATTACCATTACCGCCACCTCGATTATTTTCTCTCGGTCTGGCTTTATTAACTCTTAATTCTCTTCCCATCCACTCGGCACCGTCTAAACTTTCTATTGCTTTAGCTTCTTCATCTTCACTGCTCATTTCGACAAAGCCGAAGCCTCGCGGACGACCAGTTTCGCGATCGGAAGGTAAAGCAACACGAGTTACAGTGCCGTATTCTGCAAATACAGTAGAAAGATCTTCTTTCGTAACGTCATAAGAAAGATTTCCAACATAGATTGACATCGATTGTCTCCTTGAATCTATTTTGTTTTGAGATCGATATTGCGGAAATTAACTTGCCAATCTGTAGATCTATAAATCGTGACATCTTAAGGCAAACGCATTTACCGAACAAATCTCATTTCTTAGTACATTAACACAGCAAGATTCAAACATAGAATGAGAAGATAAAAAACAATGTTAAAAAATACAAAAATGTATAATACCCGTATCTTTTATATATCTAGAGGCAACTTGGAGAAAGTTAAAATTACAGCCACAATTAAATACAATATTGGGATAAGTTTATGACAGCAAATGGAGTAAAACACGATGAACTGCGACAGTTAGTTCGTTCTCAATTAGAATTGCTGCTCGATAGCGGTAATTTGGAAGGAGCTAAAGCCCTTTTAGTTCCAGTACAGCCTGTAGATATAGCAGAAGCAATTGAAGGTTTGCCAGAATCGATGCAGGTAATTGCTTTTCGCTTGTTGTCTAAATCCGAAGCAATTCAGGTATACGAATATTTGAGTTCTGAAGTACAGCAGGCTTTAATCCAAAAATTCAAACGTCAAGAAGTATTAGATGTTGTCGATCGCATGTCTCCAGATGACCGCGCCAGAATGTTTGACGAACTACCAGCCAAAGTTGTCAGCCGCCTTTTAGCACAGCTTAGTCCGCAGGAAAGACAGGCTACTAATATTCTATTGGGCTACGAAGAAGATCGGGCGGGACGCATCATGACCCCCGAATATATCTCTTTAAAGGAAAATTTGACAGTCAGTCAAACTCTAGAACGAATTCGTAGTTTGGCTAATGCTTCTGAAGTTATTTATTATTTATACGTTACTGATGCTTCGCGGCAGTTGACAGGTATTGTTTCTTTACGCAGTTTGGTAACGGCTTCTCCTGAAAAGACACTGGGGGAAATTATGATTCGCGATATAGTTTTTGTACATACCGATACCGATCGCGAAGACGTGGCTCGAACTATTCAACGTTACGATTTATTGGCAGTGCCAGTCGTCGATAAAGAAGAGAGATTAGTTGGTGTCGTAACGGTAGACGATGTTATCGATATTTTAGAAAAAGAAGCTACAGAAGATATTTATGCCCTGGGAGGGCTACAGTCAGATGACAACAGTTATTTTCAAACTAATTTACTAACCGTTGCCCGTAGGCGCGTTGTGTGGCTATTTGTTTTGTTGCTGACCAATACGGTTACGGGAGCAATCATTCGTTCTCAAGAGAGTTTGCTGCAGCAGGCAGTGGTTTTAGCTGCTTTTATCCCTTTGCTAACAGGTACTGGCGGCAATGTCGGCGCACAATCTTCGACCGTTGTAATTCGCGGTTTGAATACAGAAGAAATTAAAGATATGGGTGCGGGAAAAGTAGTGTTTCGCGAGGCGTTAGCAGGAATACTATTAGGGCTGATTTTAGGCATTGTAGCAACGGTTTGGGCATATTTTCTTCAGGGAAATTTAGCCGTAGCCACTTCTGTAGGCATTAGTTTAGTTGCGATCGCACTATTAGCTTCAGTAGCAGGTTCTGCCCTACCGTTTTTGTTTCGCTCTATCGGACTCGATCCCGCTTTGATGTCGGCACCTTTTATTACTACTGCCGTCGATGTTTTAGGGGTGTTGATTTATTTCAATATAGCCAAAACAATTTTGGGATTGTAAATGCTTTTTGCAGTTATAGCAATCGAAGCAAAGATTAGTACATTTAAAAAATTGCTACTTGCTACTTGCTACTTACGAACTATTAACTTTCGTATTGTCCCGATCTAAGTTTCTACGGCTATAACCGCCACTTCATAAACAAAATAATAATTTTTTTTACAAAAGTTTTGAATTGTTGCTAGAGCTTGGCTTAAAATTAATCTATATATATAAGTAAAAAAAATATAATTATTAAATAACTTTGTAACAATATTTTGACAATATAGTGCGTCTCTAGCGATTCAATAAGAACCATATGACCTAAATCGAGCAGAACTATAAACAATACAAAATATTAATTCTCAAGATCGACTTACATTAATGAATTATCGACAACAAAAGCTTAATACGGGAACGGCTTATATTCTCTGGATTTTTTGCTGTTTCGGTATATGTGGAATTCACCGCTTTTATTTGGGTAAAATTGTTAGCGGTTTATTGTACTTGTTTACTTTCGGTCTATTTGGTTTTGGACAGTTTATCGATCTGTTTCTAATTCCTGGAATGACTGCTGAAAAAAATCGTTTTCTCTTACAGCAGGCAAAGATCGACGATTTAACAAATATAGTTAACGCTAATGAGGCAATACTTCAAGGGCAGACTAAGTCGGCTTTGGCAAAGTCAGACCCTATGTTAAAGTTGCTACAGGCTGCTGCTAGCAACAACAACGTTCTTTCTATCGGTCAGGCAACGATCGCAACCGAACTACCTGTAGAAGAAGTAGAAAAACTACTGCAGAAAGCTCTAAAGCAGGGATTAGCTCATATTGATAACGACGAGCATACGGGAGCGGTGCGCTATTATTTTGATATTTAAACCGCACTTTCTTTTATTTTTGCCGACTATTAACTTTATTTATTAACAAATAAACTGCGACCGCGCCAAGCTGTACTGACATTAATAAAAAATAACTTACTACTAAAGAATTAAAGTTTTCAGCAGTTTTAAAAGAAATTAAAAACGCTCCCATAGCAGTGTAAGGAAGTAGACGTATCCAGCTACGGTGTAAAAATTTGGGAGAGCGGTTTATTCTATTTTTCATTAAAAAAATTGCTATTAAAATGAAAATTGGCGCGATTGCCCAAAGAGCAGCGGCAAAAGCGATCGCTTTGTTTTTTAACTAACTTTAGTTTAATCAAAAATTCCCCATGAAGTTTACGCAGCATACAAAAACATTGTCAAACAACGTATCCCGTCAGCTCCAAATCATTGGTTTACCGTAGCATTGACTTTAGCTATAGGTGGAAATATTTGGACTACAGATAATAACTTTCTTAGATATTGAATTAAGTTGTATCGGGATGACAGGATTTGAACCTGCGGCATCCTGCTCCCAAAGCAGGCGCGCTACCAAGCTGCGCTACATCCCGTAGAAGGCTTTATTAGTATAGCTTAATTTTTAACCAAAGAACTCAAACCCCAACTAATTTATTTTTTAGTCAGGATACCAAAACATTCCTTTGATTCCTTCTGGATCGAGAATAAATCCCAACCGTCGATAAAAATCTACCACGTGAGGATCGGCAAATAAAGTAATATTGCTGATATCGGCTTTTCTCAATCTGTCGATCGTAAATTTCATCATTGCTTTTCCCAAACCACGATTTTGAAAACCAGGATCGACAACTACATCCCAAATAGTTGCATTAAAAGCTCCATCAGAAGTAGCACGAGCAAAACCAATCAAACGGCGTTTTTCACCATTGATTTCCCACATCGAAACTACTAAAAAACTGTGCTGAATTGCTTTTTTTACTTTACGTAAGGGACGGCGAGCCCAACCGACACGATCGCAAAGCTCTTCTAATTCATATAAGTCTATATTATCTCGCTCGATGCTAAACGAAATTTGAGACTCCGAAGCATACTTGCCATTCGCTTTTGGCTCACCATTGAGTTCGGAAAACTCTGAGGTAGCTGCGGTATTTGAATTACTAAACAACTTTTTCCAAAAGACCATGCCGTGGGGCGATAATGTTTGATGTTTTTAGCAAACTGAAGATATGTTTGGTATATATCTCAGTTATCATAGTTCAATTTTAAGCTTAAAACGGGTTTATTTTTAAATAATATGCGCCGGTGACTTTTTCATTCGCTCGAAGCAGTCACTTTTTAAGATTGCATTTTAGTCAAGACAATTGTATCCGAACCAGCTGGTTTTAATATTTCTTAATGTTTTGCTCGTTTAAAAGATAATTGTTAGCTAGCCGTCTAGAGACAATAACCAAGAAGTAGTTTTATCGGTCGATTGCCAAATAAGATACCGCTTTTTTAGTTTTAAACTTAGTGTGTCATTATGTTAGATCTAGACGGCAGCCAGACAATTAACAAATTTGTAATTAAAGAGTTTGACTCAAAACATTAAGATTTTTCAGATGAAGATGTATTGTCTTCATTTTCTGAATTATCCCGAGTGCTGTTATAGTTTCTCCTACTCTTTCCAGAATAACGAGAAGTTGTTTTGCGATATTTTCGAGCATTAACTTTATTTCGCTCTGCTTTTTCTTTTTTGGCATTACGTCGTTTAGCCATATTAACTATATTAATTCCTCATTGAGACAACAAAACGCTTCAAAAAGACAGTTTTTATTTTTAATTTTTTTTTCGAGCTTTAGCAGCTTCATTGAACGCGACTTAGTAGATTAAAATTTTTAAACCCACTATTTTAACGGCTACTGCCACGATCGCAATTTCCGCGCATACTTCTATGCTCGATTTACCCCAGGTTTCAATTGCTCGATATCTTTAGTTTGGAGCGCTCTTCTTGGCTATTTCTCCCAAAATAGAGTCAATCGCACAACTAATATTGTTATCGCTTTAAAATCGAACTACTTGTAAGTTTTTAGCTTCGATAACCAGTTGAATTTAGATGGGATGGGGTAATTTGATAATTTCTAATTACTTAGAATATATTAACGTAGAGCGATCGCCTCCTCAATCATAATTTGGCATTTACTGAAGACTTTGGAGACAAGTACATTAATACTAACCCAAATTGCCGTTAGTTCTTCTTAATTTTCATATAATACTGTAGCACTTTTAAAGAGATTGTACGCAAATAGAAAACGCCTTTTAGCTTGTTAGACGATAAAAACTGACATTTATCAATGAACAGCGAAAAACGAGCAATAAACAACGAGCCAGCTCTCAGTTTATTTTTTATTGTAAAAGAGGTTAACTCCCATCGATCGCCGATGGCTTAAAAGTTCAATATTAAACAAGCGTTGCCAATTGATAAAGATGGCAATTAAAGTAAAGTTTATGGCTGGAGGTAGATGCGATCGCCGCGCTAAACTATCCATCATACACTTACTTTATCTATTAAAATGGGGCAATTCTAGCTACTAAACTTTTTAAAAACAAGTATGAAATTTGTTACCGAACCCTCAATAGCGGTCAAAATTGCCAGAATGAAGCAAAGAGTGCGGTGGCAAGAGTCAGCTATTAAAGAACGAGCGATCGACCAAACTCAGTTGGTCGTAGACGATCCCCAAAGCAACAGCCAAGATTTTTCTTTTTTAGTAATTGGCGATAGCGGTTGTGGCGAGCATCATGGTCATAGTCCTCAGAGAAAAGTAGCACAAATGATGCTAGAACATGGGCATGAAGCTGATTTTGTCATACATACTGGAGATGTCGTCTATCAAGTAGGTTCAAAAGAGTTTTACTATCAAAACTTTATCGCTCCCTATCAAGAATTATTAGTAGGGGGAGAATCACCAGAGCAGATAGCTTACGACCGCATGGTATTTAAACTGCCAATTTTTCCCGTACCAGGCAATCACGACTATTACGACTTACCATTAGTTTACGGAATCTTAGCCAAAACAACCAAACCCTTACGGCGCGTATTTGGTTCTTACTTAGATATTGATGTAGGTTGGCACGGCTCTTATGAAGGTCAGGCTTATGCCAAAGCATTTTTAGATTATTTACTAGACCTCGAAGCTAGTCACAAACTAGGCGAGCATCTCGACCGCCACTACACGGCTAAATTTCAAGACAGACGGTGTCTGAGCTATCAACCAGGTAAATTTACGCGCTTGCCCAACCGCTACTATAGCTTTCGTTATGGTGGTATTGATTTTATCGCTCTCGATTCTAATACTTTTGACGAACCACCGCCAATTCCCGATACCAAAGAAGGCAGAAAAATTCGTCGTCAGCTAGAAGCGCGTAGAGAAAAACTAGAAACTCAAAAGCAGAAAATTTGGCAGTCAGTAGCCCAACTGCGTCGAGACTCGTCAGAAGAAGATGCCGAACGATTAGATGATTATCAAGGTAAGCTCAATCAGATTGAAGAAATGCAGCGCGACATTGAAAAAAGATTGAGAAAAGAAAAAATTGCCACCGACCACGAACAGTTAAGCTGGCTGCGAGATAAACTAATTGCCTCCTGGCAAGACGAAACAGTGCGGGGACGAGTTATTTATTTACACCATCCTCCTTACGTGACCGAAGCTACCAAATGGAATCAGGGACAAACTTTAGAGATTCGTCATCATTTGCGGCAAGTTTTAGATGAGGTCTCGCAACAGCTAGGAAAAACACCTTCAGAGCGTCCGCTGGTAGATTTGGTTCTATCGGGTCACGCTCACTGTCTAGAACATCTCTACACCGAGGATACAGGACGCGCCGATTCTTATGTAAACTGGATTGTTTGCGGCGGCAGCGGTCATAGTCTGCGTCGTCAACGACCACAAGGAGCAATTCTACAGGAAACTAGAGAGGGGAAGAAACTTCAAGTCGCGCAATCACTTTTATTTGTCGGTCGTAATGGTCACGGTTCTAACAAGAAAAAGCCCTATACTTGTTTGCAGATTAAGGTTGGCAGGGGCAATCCGCCAAAATTTATCGTCCAGCCTCTGGTAGTCGAGCGATCGCGACATAAATGGCACAAATACCAGCTCGATAGTTTTACAGTCTGAAATTACCCAACATTCAAATATTTATTTAAAATTTCGCAGCAATTTCCCAATATACATTACATACTTTGGATATTTTATTATGAATCGTTCGGCTTATTTGATCTACAATCCCGTTGCAGGACAGGGTGACTCAGAGGCAGAGCTAGCAAAAATTGAGGAGCTATTGTCGTCAAAAATCGATTTAAACGTACAATTTACATCTGAAGTTATTAGTGCCAATCTGCTAGCTCGCGGTGCTTTAGAACAAAATGCTCGGATGATTATTGCTTCTGGCGGTGACGGTACCGTTTCTCAAGTAGCTGAGGCTCTGGTAAATACAGGAGTTCCTTTGGGTATAATTGCTCGCGGTACGGCTAACGCTTTTGCCAAAGCTTTAGGAATACCAGTTAATATAGACGAAGCCTGTGAGACAATTTTAACTGGAGCAACTCGTACTATAGATACGGGTTTGTGTAACGACAAACCAATGGTTCTGTTAACTGGTATTGGGTTTGAAGCCGAAACAGTAGATGATACTGAGGGTCAGTTTAAAGAGCGTTTGGGAATGATGGCTTATGTAGTGTCTGGAGTCAAGCAGCTACGAAATTTTCCTCAGTTTGAAGCTCATATTGAAACTGTCGAAGAAACAATTACCGTTAACGCTACGGCGATTACGGTTGCTAACACTGCCCCCAATACTTCAATTTTGGCGCATGGACCTGCGGGTATTATTCCTGACGATGGTTTATTAGATATTACCGTTGTCTATCCCGAAAATTGGGCTGGCGCGATCGCCGCATCTTATAATTTGATGAAAAACGCGCTTAAAGACGAGCCTGTAGATAGAGAAGACATAAGTTATCTGAGGGCTAAATCGATTAAGGTAACTACTAATCCACCACAAAAACTAGTTTTAGACGGCGAAGTTATTGGTAAAGAAGAAATTGTAACGGTAAAATGTTTGCCTCATAGCTTAAAGGTATTCGTTCCCGAAACCCTGTAGCGATCGCGCTTAAAGTATTGGACTTAAGAGCTACTGCTATATGGTAGATTGAGAACAAAAGCCAAGACAATATATATGGAAGCTCAACCTACCCAAACAGAAAAACTGATTAGGATGGCAGAAGACGAACTAGCAATTTTTAGTCCCGATAGTCAGAAAATAGAAAGACTGCGCCGAAAAATTGGACTATCTGTTTCTCCTTCACAACAAAAAGCAGTCAAACAAGAATTAGCCGCTCAAATGCCAGAAGGTTTTATTAGCAAACTCCTTGAAGAACAACGTCAGACAATAGCTTTACCTTTCTGGGGAATTGCTGGTTTGGGTTTGCTGTTGGGAATTTCTTTTCGACAGCCAGTAGATTTTCTCGCTCCTGCAATTGCTTTTCCGCTGGCTATTACTATTCAACGCCAAGGCTGGCAGCTACAAGCAAAACGCCTCGTACTTAAAACTTTAGCCGAAATTGAAGCTAGATCCAAACAGACTGAAGAAAGTAAAAGTAGCAGATAGCAATTAACAACTGAAAACCATATAATCCCAATTACGGAACTGGGACTATTAATTCTAAAGCCTAAAGCCTACATTTTACATACTTGATTTTTTTTCAAACACACTGTAATTTATATTTCAATGGTTCATTTAATGTCCAAACGTCTAGCTCGAAATGAGCAATTCGCTATTTAATCTTTTATTTACAAACTTTCTCTAAAGGTCGTTTAGTTCATAAGCTACTCTTAAGGTTGTTTATCGTTGTTTAGCTGGTAGTCGTGGTCGTAAGCAAGCTTTAATTGCTGTGGCTCATCGGATTCTGATTGCTTTCTATTAATTGAACATCAGAAAGCATTAAAATAACAAAAAATGACCGAACGACAATCTAAAAATAACCTGTTGACCTATCTGAAGTAAAGCAGCCTTCTAAATTTATCGAACGAGAAGCTGAAAAAACAGAATTTGAAACGGTTAAGTCGAAACAAGATTTTACTTACGAACGAGAAGCAGAAAATAAACTCGCTCACAAACAAAATATTACTTCATTTATTCCTGGTGGTAGTACTAGTGAAGAGTTAGAAAAATAAAAATAAATTCGTCTATTCTTAAAACAGGTCTATTATTTTATTTATCGCTTACAGGCTTATCTTTACCCAAAACCAACCAGCCAACTGCTATAGACAATAGACCGACACCAATAAATCCGAGATCCCATGCCTGTTGATAAACTCCTGGTTTGACATGATGAATTTGTAGGAGGTGATGACTGAGAATACCTTCTACTACATTAAATAAACCAGCACCAACAGCAAAAGAACCAATAAAAGTAGAAGTAGACAAATCCACATTATCTCCTTTGACAGCTAGCCAGAGAACAATAATGCCGCTAAGAGTCATTAACCAGTCAAATACATGGAACAATCCGTCGCCTAATGTGTTTAGTTCCAACCCAGCTATTGTTCTGGTACTTTCGATATTGGAAAACATATGATGCCATTGCAATAGCTGATGAAACACAATGCCGTCAAAAAATCCGCCCTGTCCCAAACCTAATAATATTCCAGCAATTATTAAAGGTCGGCGATTTAAACGGCTATCTATTTTCATTTTTAATTAAAATAAAATGCTTTAAATTGGAAAAATTTTAACTGATTTAATCTATAAAAGTTGCTCGTTGTATGAGCTTTTTAGCAATCGTTGTCTTTTAGTTTTGCTACTAAAAAATTAGGAACGATTTGTTCGGCAAATAGTAATTACTATTTAATTAACATCTTCGATCTTAAAAAGAGATAAATAGTTTAGATATCCGTCGGTAGCAATATATTTAGTAGATTGCCGCTAATATTCTTTTTGACAGGCTTTTATATCCGTTTCGCTAGGCAGACGAAGTATTTCCAAGCGATCGCCTTCTAGTTTAATATATCCCATACGCGCAAATCGATCTAACCATTTTCTCATTGGCAAAATCTGCCACTTATCATAAAATACTTTAGCATTACTAACTATTGCCTCTAAATGATTGAGAGGCGGATCGCAAGCAGGATGAAACTGATGATATGCTAAGGCATTTATTTTGTACAAAGGAATCCGATGCAAACGAGCAGTAAAAGCGAAGTCGGTGTCTTCTCCGCCATAGCCTATGTATCGCGAATCGAATCCACCGAGCTCTATAAAAGTTTGTTTATTAATACCAAAACACAAAGACCAAAATAGTTCGTAGGGATGAGATATTTTATTATTTCCCATGATGCGATCGCCGTGTATTTTGTTTGGTGAGGATAAATCTAATAAATTTTTAAATGTCCGATCTTCAGCGTGCCATCCCGATCGCAGATAGCGAACCGAACCTTGATATAGTGCCTCTTCTCGATTTAAATGATAATTAAAATTACTAATTAAATTGCAGTCGCAAATGCAGTCCACATCGAGAAAAATTAGCTTTTTCCCCGTTGCTATTTCTGCTGATTTAGTGCGTGCTGTCGCTAAAGGCAAACGGTTATCTGTAAAGATAGTATCTGTTTTAACTTTAAAAAATGTCTGAGGTAAATCGGGCAGGCGATCGTTCATGCATACGATTATTAATTCGTCAGGTTGTAGTGTCGATCGGTTTAAACTTTCTACTAAATTTTGCAAGTGCAATTTTCTTTTGGCATAAATAGTACAAACAGAAATGTTAGACATTAGCGATTTTGTAAGCGAGCCAAAACGTTAAATATTAATTTAAAAATATACTTTATATTTAGCAATAATCTTTAGATATAGTTTATCTTTAGTTAAATTCAAACCAGAGAATGATTGGTAATTAATTTTGTTTTGCTTTGATGATCTTAAATAACGTATTGCAAAGATCGGAGATTAATTATGGCTTATCAACAATTAGAAGAATTACCAAATGAAGTAACAGAAAAATTACCGCAGCACGGACAGCAACTGTTTATGAATGCCTATAACGCTGCTTCTGACGATGGAATGGATGAAGCGAATGCTACTAAAGTAGCCTGGAATTCTGTCAAAAACAGTTACGCAGAAGACAAAGACGGCAAGTGGGTATCGATTGAAAACTCTAAGACCGATAACAGTAATATTATCGGTACTGAAAAAGAAGGTAGCGATCCTATTGGCAACCGTGAAAACAATGCTGGAACCATGCGTGGTGGTTAAAGCCAGGCACACTTATCGACTAATCTAACTAAGATGAAAATAGCGGTTTTGGGTCATCGTAGGTTTCCCATTAAAGAACCTTTTGCAGGTGGGCTAGAACGCTTTACCCATAATATAGTAAAAGGGTTACAACAAAAAGGTTGTCGGGTTACGTTATTCGCTCATCCCGACAGCGATCGCAGTTTGAATTTATCTCTCGAACCAATTATCGATACTTCTTTTTGTCTCAATTCAGAAGAAGAATCTCACGAAGCCTATCTGAATATTATGGACTATCTGAGCGAAGCAGACTTCGATTTGGTTCACGATAATTCTTTAAACTATTTCCCCATAATTTTAGAAGATAGATTGTCGATACCTTTGGTAACAACTTTACATACCCCGCCTTTTTCTCGCTTGCTGAGTGCAGTTAGATATCGAGAAAGAAAACAGCGGGGTTACTATATTTCTATTTCTAAATTTAATACTAGTTTGTGGGATTTGGAAACAGAGAGATTGACAATGATTCACAATGGTGTGGATGTCGATGTTTTTACCTATTCCCAGAGTGTAAATAATTATGCGGTGTGGACGGGAAGAATTATTCCCGATAAAGGAACGCATTTAGCTATAGAAGCGGCACAAAAAGCCAAAATAGATTTATTAATAGCAGGAGCGATTGACGACTATCCTTATTTTGAAACTAAAATTGCACCTTATTTAAATAAAGGAGTCGAATATGTCGGACATCTAGCACAAGCCGAATTAGTTCCATTGTTGCAGTCAGCCGCAGTAACTTTATGTACGCCAACCTGGTTAGAACCTTTCGGCTTAGTAGTCATTGAAAGTCTTGCCTGTGGTACGCCAGTTGTAGCATTCGATCGCGGCGCGATTTCGGAAATCTTAGATAGTCAAACGGGAATTTTAGTAACTCCAGACAACACAAAAGAGATGGCAGAAGCAATAAAAAAAGCCAAACATTTGTCTCGTCATGCCTGTAGAGCTAGAGTTTTAGAACGATTTAGCCTGGAAACCATGTTAAATAAATACATTCTGGCTTTTGAATGCATTGTCGATAAATACCAGCGAGAAAAACATGCATCTTGGCTACTACATACACCTCCACGGTAGCGGACACGCTCGCAGGGCTAAAGCAATCTCTCAACATTTCGATTTACCTGTTACTTTTATTGGCACTGGTGTCAGTCAACATAACTGGGAAGGGGTAGCTAACTATCAGCTTTTAGATTTACCTCCCGACAAGATAGAGTATGTCCCCAAATTACCGATTAACCAGAATTGTCAGACTCATTCTTTTCACTACGCTCCTTACTATGCTGCAACCTATCGTCAAAGAGCGGTAAAAATAGCTAATTGGGTAGAACAAAAGCAGCCAACGGCGATAATAGTCGATGTATCGGCAGAAATAACCCAATTTTTAAGATTTTTAGGAGTACCAGTCATCGGAGTGCGGCAACACGGCGAACGCTCGGACTTGCCTCATGTCTGTGGTTACGATGCGGCATACAAACTCTTTGCTACCTATCCCCAGCTTCTAGAAGTCCCTCAAACACCAAACTGGATAAAAGCTAAAACAATTTATGCTCCTGGTTTTTCTCGCTACTCAGAGCGTTGTTTGACCAAATCTGCTGCTAGAGCCGAGCTAAATATCTCTCCCCAGCAACAGGTAGTTTTAGTACTCAATGGCAGAGGTGGAAATTGTCATTCTCTAACAAAAATAGCTGCGGTTGCCTCGGTAACACCAGACTGGTTGTGGTTAATTGTGGGTGAAACCGATAAAGAAGGTGGCAGTTTACCGCATAACCTTTGTAGTTTGGGTTGGTGCGAAGATACCTATTTATATCTTAAAGCTGCCGATGTGGCGATCGCTTCTGGAGGTAACAATACCGTTATGGAAATTGGTACTGCGCGAATTCCATTTTTATGTATACCTGAATTTCGCCCCTTTGACGAACAAAAAATCAAAGCCAAGATTTTAGAACGGCTTGGTTTGTGTTTGGTAGCCAATACTTTTCCCGACGGTAATACAATAAAAACGCTTTTAGCAAGATTGAAAACCCTCGATGTGAGTAAGTGGAACGAAATTATGGCTGTTGATGGAGCGGCACGAGCAGCTAAAGCGATTGAATTAGAGATTAAATTATTAGATAGTTATTTGAGATAGCTAAGATTCTTTCGTTTATTAACTTCGTTTAGAAGCGATCGCAGCTGGTAATTATTACCTCTGGCGCGATCGCTGTACAATTTCAAAAATAAACCAATCAGTCTTCAATGATGTCGCGAATAAACATTTTTTGCTCTTTCGAGCGATCGCCTAAAGAGCGATTGGCAACCAGAGAAACTTCTATGGCTACACCTGGCTGAAGAGATTCTGGGGGAACGGGTAATTTACCCAATTCTAAAGTAAAGCGATCGCCTTCGCGAATAATCGCCTCGGCAGGAACCTCACCACTATATTTAGTTTCGTAGTCGTACACTCGACGAAACCTGGCTTCTTCTGAAGAAGGACTAACTCGATAGGCGATGGTAAAGTCTGTATTTAAGACATCAGATTGGTTAGCTTTATCTACTATTTCCCATTGAAGATTGCTACCATTTCCCGATACTCCTTTGCTGGTTAGTCTAGTGACATTTTTTTCTTTAACGGCATTAAAAACAAACAGTTCGGTAACTTTATCCTGTTTGAGGGTAGTGGTTTCTAACCAGAGATCGTCTGGTAGCGTAACGTTAGCATCATTTTCTCCTTTCAGACTTAAAGTCACCTCTTCATCGGCAAACTCACCTACAGGCTGGGGTGCATCCCAAACGACCAGAACCGTATGTTCATTGCGTGCTACTAATTCTTGGTATTCGTCCCTTAATATAGAACCTGGAGCAAATAATTTGGTCGCACCTGTTTTGGTTTCCCAAATATTTTTAGAGAGAGTCACCCCTCGCTCTTGAAGTTGGTTAATGGGAATTGCAGCTTCAGGTTGGTCTGGCGCGAGAGATTTTTCGGAGTTAATTAAAGTCAGCTTACCCAAACGCCCTTCTCTACCGTCGATACCTTCTCTGCCTTTTCTGCCAGAATAACCATCAAGACATTGAAATTCGCTAGTGGTGCAGTTATAGTCGGGACTTCCAGGTTTACCCGTACAAGTTTCGCGATCCCAATAATTAGTATCGCACTGACAACCGCTGCCGCCTTCTCCTCCAGCACCAGGACTGCCACCTTCTCCTCCAGTAGCAATTACGTAGATCTGCTGGAGATTGCGTTTATCGGTAGTATAGACGGTTAATTCTCCACCATTACCACCCGCACCACCGTTACCGCCGTCGCCACCATTACCGCCGTTAGAACTGCGTATATCTTTGTTTAAATCTTTGGGCTGCTCATCGCAAACAGCATTGGTACCCTTACCACCAACCCCACCAGGATAACCATTTTCTCCAGACAAATCTAAAGTCATTGGCGAACCGTCTGCAAATACAGTAAGGCTATCGCTATTGCGTCCGTCCTTGCCTTTAGCTCCCGTCACTCCCTGTTCTCCAGGTTCGCCATATTCTGTTACCTCTGCGGCGATCGCCTTCCAGCAAGAGGCAGTGTCGGAAGTGGGAACTATTAGTTGGGGTATAGCCAGAATAGCCGTATAGATCGATAGTTTACCTAAAAGACTCAAGCGCATAATAAGGAAAATTAGCTTCGGATTGTATTATTGCTATTTGTGTATGGCACAATTTTTATGTTTTTGGGGGAAATTTTAAGCAAATATTTACAATTGAGTTATCTTTGGCAACCTAAACTATGGGCGATCGGTAATAATACTTAGGCTTTTATCGCAATAATTGTCTGTTCGGGCAAAGCATTGGCTTGTATTTGTGCTGGCGAGGCATTGCCTTGCTCCTACACAACCATTTCTCCCGTAATACTAAAGGCGCGAGATTCGGTAATTTTTACTCTGACGGTTTTTCCTTCTAACTTTTCAATCTTTCCAGGAAAAAAGGTCAGACGGTTGCCTCTGGTTCTTCCCATTACCTGTGAAGGATCTTTGGTGTTTTGTGCTTCTACTAATACTTCTTCGACACGATTTAGATAGCGATCCGAACGCGCTGCGGCGGTAGCTGCTACTAAATGATTCAATCTTTGCAGGCGATCGCTTTTTATTTCCTCACTTATTTGATTGTCCCACAAAGCTGCTGGCGTACCAGGACGAGGAGAATATGCCGCAGTATTAATTAAATCGAAACCAATATCCTCAACTAACTTTAAAGTATTCTCAAACTGCGCCTCGGTTTCACCTGGAAAACCTACTATAGCATCGGCACTAATAGCCGCATCGGGCATATATCGGCGAATTGTATCGATAATGCGGCGGTATTTTTCGTGGGTGTAACCCCGCTTCATTGCCTTGAGAATCTCGTTATCTCCAGACTGAAAGGGAATGTGAAAATGTTCGCAAACCTTGGGCAACTCGCTGCAGGCACGAATCAATCTTTCCGTAAAATAGCGAGGATGACTGGTAGCAAAACGCAGGCGTTCTACACCTGAAACATCGTGGACGTAGTAAAGTAAATCCGTCAGAGTGTGTTTGTGTCTGCCTTCTGGCGTACTGCCTGGCAAATCTCTACCGTAGGCATCGATATTTTGACCGAGTAGCGTAATTTCTTTATATTCCTGTCGTCCCAATTCTTCCATCTCGGCTTTAATTGCTTCTGGAGTCCGAGACTGTTCCGTTCCGCGAACGTTGGGAACGACGCAATAGCTACAGCGTTCGTTGCAGCCGTAAATAATATTTACCCAAGCTGTAACGCTACTGTCGCGACGGGGTTTGGTAATATCTTCAACGATATGAATTGGTTCGGTAGCTACAACCTGATTGCCATCGTATACCTGCTGTAATAAATCCTGTAAACGGTTGGCGTGTTGGGGTCCCATAACCAGATCTAATTCTGGTACCCGTCGCAATAGCTGCTCTCCTTCCTGTTGTGCCACACAGCCAGCTACAACTAAAGTTAAATCTGGTTGCTGATGTTTGCGTTTGGCTTGTCTGCCTAAATAAGAATATACCTTTTGTTCGGCATTATCTCGAATCGTGCAGGTATTATAAAGAACTAAATCGGCTTCGTTGGGATCTTCTGATGCTGCAAAACCCATAGTTTCCAAAATTCCAGCCATCCGTTCGGAGTCGGCTTTGTTCATCTGGCAACCAAAGGTAACAATATTATATTTTTTAGTAGCGTTATTCATTTACTATAATGAGTTACTTAATATTGCGATAGATCTATCATCTTAGTATAAGAAAAACTAGAAGCGGTCTTGTAGTCATTTCTTGGAAATGATTGTTAGCGGTTAGTTAATAATTAGTAGCGATCGCGTCTTTGTAGCGATTGTCTGGAAAGTCAAGTGAAAATTTCTGGCAAGCGATCGCCATTCACAAAATCGCTGTTTCTAAAACTGCAAATAGTACATCAGTTGCGCGATCGCCCGACCATCTAACTCTAAACGACGCTGTAAATCTGCCAAATTAGCATACCCCTGTTGTTGACGCTCTGCAACCATTTTCTCGGCTAAAGTCTTGTCTACAATTGGAATTTGAGCAATTTCGGCTAACGAAGCGGTATTGGGATTTACTTTTTGCGGACTTAAAGGACTGAGGCGATCGTAATATTCAAACTGTAATATCGGCTCTAGTGGCTTCAAACGTTGGACTGGTAAGCTAATAGCGGCAGCAACATCTTCAATACACAATAGCTGTACTCCCATACCTACCAAATCTACCAGCGATCGCGCCTGATGAATTGAAAAACCAGGCAATCTCAACCAATCGTCAATACTAGCCTGATTGACATTAATTTTAATCCCTAACTCTGCCGCGATCGCAACTTCTGTAAGTGACTGAAAGCGATAATAAGGATCGTTTAAAATGCGGTTTCTAATTCCAATCTGCGACCAATTAAACATTATTATTGGCTAAAGATAATCTGATATCGCCTGTACGGGCATGGCAATGCTTTGCCCCTGCCGACCTTTTTGTCAAACAATGCGATCTAACAACTTACGGCGTTTTTGCTCGAATTCATATTCGCTAACCAAACCATCCTGACGCAAACGCTCTAATTCTCTAATTGCGCCAGCGACTGTACTTATTTGCTGAGTATCGTTGGTATTTAACTTGCGGTTGCTATTGCCGCTAAATTGGAGTTGAAACTGCTCTGAATCCTGCACCAAATACCAAACAGCATCAATAGCCGAAGCAATACGGGGTATTGGAGTAGACCATAACAGTAGATAAATAACTCCCCATAATGGCTGACCCAAATATATTTTATGCAGTCCTGCGATCGGAAGTATAGTTCCACTCAAAGCCAAGATTGCTGCTATTCGTCGCTCTTTACGATGCTGAAATAGTTTATCTAATTTATCTAATAAAGACATAAATAAATTTAGCTCTGCTATTTTTCCCGTTCACTTTAACTTATCTTTTGGCGATCGCGACTATTGCATACAAAAATAATTATATAAGAAAATATAATATATAGATTATGTTATGCCAAACAAAAAACGCATTGATTTTAGTATATGATTAATCTGTAATTATCTAAATATATTATGTTTCATGCAACTCTACATCAACTAAAAGTATTTGAAACAGTAGCGCGTCATGGCAGTTTTACCCGCGCCGCAGAAGAATTATTTATTACTCAGCCAACTGTTTCCAGTCAAATCAAACAACTAACTAAAGTAATCGGATTACCTTTGTTCGAGCAGATTGGCAAAAGTCTCTACCTTACAGATGCTGGCAAAGAACTGCTGGCTACCTGTCAGGACATTTTCGAGAGATTAAACAATTTAGAAATGAAAGTAGCCGACCTTAAAGGTACAAAACAAGGAAAGTTACATTTAGGCGTAATTACTACTGCTAAATACTTTATTCCCCGATTATTAGGTTCTTTTTGCAAGCAGTATCCTGGTATAGATATTGCCTTAAAAGTTACCAACCATCAAGAAATTCAACGGCGAATGTTGGAAAATCAAGACGATTTATATATAGTTAGTAATCCACCACAAGATATAGATTTACATAGTAAACCTTTTCTCGATAATCCTTTGGTAGTAGTTGCTTCAAAAAACCATCATTTAGCAGAGAAAAAAAATATTTCTTTGGATAGTCTCAACGATGAGCCGTTTATTATGCGAGAAAAAGGCTCTGGTACTAGAAAAGCAATCTATCAACTATTCGATCGCCACAATATATCGGTCAAAGTAAGATTAGAATTAGGCAGCAATGAAGCGATCAAACAAGCGATCGCTGGAGATTTAGGTATATCAATTTTGTCAGAACACTGTTTAATTTCTGAAGATGGTTCTGGAGATTTAACAGTTCTGGATGTAGAACATTTCCCTATCGAACGTCGTTGGTATGCGTGTTGTCTGGCAGGCAAAAAACTATCGGTTATCGCTCAGACTTTTTTAGAATATCTTTTAGAAGAAAGTCCCAAAATGTCTTTTCCGCCTTCGAGCCTTTTAGCTAAAGTTAAATAGTAAATATTCTTCTTGTATAGAGGTTTTAATGAGTTTAACTGAAAAGTATTTATCTCAGCAATCTAGTGATATTTTGGCAGGTTTGCGAAATGCAGATAAATTTTGGAAGGCGATAAAAGAAGGTAAAATCGAGCCAGATCGAGTAGTTGCAAAGAATCAAGAAAAGCTAGATAAATACGATACAGATGTTGTTATTTGTGGTGGAACTTTAGGAATACTTTTAGGTGCGTCATTACAACAAACGGGCTGGCAGGTAACATTAATTGAAAAAGGTGTTTTGGAGGGAAGAGAACAGGAATGGAATATTTCGCGTCAAGAATTAGAAGTATTTCTCGAACTAAAATTATTAACTAAAGCCGAACTAGATAGAGCGATCGCCACTGAATACAATCCTGCCAGAGTTAGCTTTTTAGGTGGTAAAGAAGTTTGGGTTAAAGATGTTTTAAATATTGGTGTCGATCCAGTTTATTTATTAGAGATTCTCAAACAAAAATTTATTAAAGCTGGCGGTAATTTACTAGAAAATAGTGCTTTTGAAACAGCTACAGTTCATCCCGATGGTGTAGCAATAGTCGCAGGTGAAACCAAACTAACAACACGTTTGTTAATCGACGCGATGGGGCATTTTTCACCAATCGTAAAACAATTTAGAAACGGCATCAAACCCGATGCGGTGTGTGTAGTTGTGGGTAGTTGTGCCAAAGGCTATACAGAAAACAGTACGGGAGATTTGATTTATTCCTTTACGCCCATTATTAATAACTGTCAGTATTTCTGGGAAGCTTTTCCCGCCAGGGATGGCAGAACCACCTATATGTTTAGTTATTTAGATGCTCATTTTCAACGTCCCAGCTTAGAATACTTTATGGAAGAGTATTTAAGACTTTTGCCAGAGTATCAAAATATCGAGCTAGAACAGCTACAGTTCGAGCGATTTTTATTTGGTTTTTTTCCTGCCTATCATAACAGTCCCCTGACTATACCATGCGATCGCTTGTTGCCCATTGGCGATAGTGCTGGAGGACAGTCGCCCGTCAGTTTTGGTGGTTTTGGAGCGATGATACGACACCTCAAGCGACTGACTGATGGCGTTAGTGAAGCTTTACGTACCGATAGTTTGTCCAGCAAAGATTTGGCTTTACTGCAACCATATCAACCTAATATCTCTGTTACCTGGCTGTTTCAGCAAACTATGAGTGTCGGAGTAAATAAAAATCCCGATCCCAACCAAATAAATAATTTAATGAGCGGCGTTTTTGCCGTTATGGATAAGTTGGGAGATGGCGTTCTCAAACCTTTTTTACAAGATGTGATTCAGTTTGTGCCGCTAGCAAAAACCTTACCTTTAGTAAATCCTAAGTTAGTGTTGCCGATAATACCGCAAGTCGGCATCAATCCTTTAGTAAACTGGCTCGTTCATTATTTCAATCTTGCTTTGTATAGCGGTTTGTATCCCCTGGGCAAATCTCTAAAACCAATAGCAGACAATCTATCTACCAAACAACAGTATTTTTATCATCGCTGGTTGGATGCTTGGCAATACGGTTCTGGCAAAGATTACCATCAATAGAGTTTTTCAACAAATTATATTTTTAATCCGAAAACAATAGTAGAAAGTAGTAAATAGCAAGTAGAACTACAAACACAAATTTCAAGTGTGTTTTAATGTATTTGGGTAATATTATAGATAGAAATCGACGATATCATTTCTTTTGAGTCTGAAAGCTATTCCAGACATAAACTTGCTGCATCATCGGTAAGTTCTTGTAATTCCAGATTGCTTTGATATATTTCTTGATAGAGTTCCGTAGATTCGAGCAATATTTCTTTTCTCAATTTTTCATGTAATTTTCTTACCGCATCGTCAACAATAGCAGATTTACTACTATAACCATAGTCTCGAAATTTATTTACAAAATCTAGGTTGTTATCGTTTAAGCTAACTTTTATCTGAGGCATTTTTGTACCTTCCAAAACTGTACTAAAATCATACTCAAATTAATAGGCTGGTTTTAGCCTATCGGAAACAAGCTACAGCCTAAGTATTTAAAATGAAAGAATTTATCAAAGCCTTAATCGATCCCAAACTGTCACCCACAGCTTTTCGGGTGGCTTTGGTAGTCGGTTCGACTTTGTTTGTAATTAATCACGGAACGGCATTGTTTCGAGGTAAAATGACCCGTCAGCGGTGGTTATCGGGAGCAATTACTTACTTAGTTCCCTATTGCGTTAATATTCACGGTCAATATATCAATCGTTCTCGTCACCAGCACGATAAGCCCTAAGGGCATCTGCTTTGCAATCGCACCAAAAAAATTTAACGTCTATCTTCGATAATATAAACATCAGGACGACTATAACCCGCTCGATTGGGTTTGTGGATCGAGACAGAAAGATTAGAGGGGCGAAATTTTTGTGCTATTAAGAGGCGGTAAGCATCCACACAAGCCATATCTATGCCAGCTACCAGAGAAGACATACCCAACGTTACCGCCAAAGTTTCACACGCTTCAATTAATTGCTCGAATGCTGGGGCAGATTTAGCCGCTCCCAATTTAAGATAATAGTTTCCTTTAGCAGCTTCTGACCCCGCTCCATAATGACAAATAGCCAAACCGATTAAATCTGTATCATCCCAAACAAATAAAGTGTCTCCTAAAGAACGTTGACTTACGAGAAGAATTTCAGAACGCCAATCCAATCTTTGATAAATTTCGTCTGTTAATTGATAGGCAGCATTTAAACTTACTGTTTGTTGGTTGGGGTCGAGTTGAGAATAGCGCTTGGCTTTGAGGGTAGTCGAGCGAATACCAGAGATAGCTTTAGTACATAAAGCAATTAAAAATCGAGGTTCGGCACCGAATTTTCCGTAAAAATGGATATGTTTGGGACTGTTGGCATGAGTACAGAATATAATCTGCTCGCTTCTCCACTCATCAAACTTCGACCATGAGGCACTTATCAACTGTGAACCAATACCCCGATCCCAATAGTCGGGGTGGGTGACAATTGGACCAAATCCGCCACAACTCCCCCAATTAGCCACCATACTAAATCCAATAAGTTCTTTATCGTCTCTAGCTGCAAAGACAGATGAAGGATCTCGATACCAACGAGAAGTATATTCTGCCCCATTGCCAAAATCCATAGGATTTGCAAGTCCTAAAAAAGTACCGAAGGAAAGTCGCAGAAGTTTTTCGGCTTTCGGTAGCTCGTTTTCTTGCAGTAAACTAATCTCAAAATTCATAAATCACCACCATTGAGTGAATTGGCTTTTAGCTCAGTAAAATTCTCGATCGCGATTTCTGTATCTTATATGCACCTGATTTTTATCTGTAGCGACCTAAAAATATAATTACTCCGATCTAAAATAATTGGTCGGGGAAACGCATCTAATTTATTGTTGCTACTTTATAACTAAGTAAATTTTTTGCGCTCCTACCACCGAAAACAGACACAGGCTATGGAAATTATTTTAGGACTTTGTTTGGGAATAACCTTAAGTGCTGCTTGTGGCTTTCGGGTTTTTGTACCTCCTCTGGCAATGAGTTTGGCTGCTATTTATGCTCATTTTCCCCTATCTTCGGGTTTTGCCTGGCTGGGTACACCCGAAGCAGCAATCGCATTAGCTGTGGCAACTTTAATTGAAATTCTGGCTTATTATCTCCCCTTACTCGATAACTTATTAGACACCATTTCGATTCCACTAGCAATAAGCATTGGTACTGTTTTGACCGCAGCCAATCTTACAGATGCCGATCCCGTCTTACAGTGGACACTAGCAGCAATTGCTGGCGGTGGCAGTGCGGGTATTATTCAAAGCGTATTTGGTATTAGTCGTCTAGCCTCTACGGGAATAACGGGGGGACTGAGTAATTTTGTTATCGCTACCATAGAAGCTTTAGGGGCAGCCACTCTATCCATTCTGGGTTTTACCATACCCTGGTTTGCGGCAGCAATTGTTATTGTCATACTCATGCTAGCTGTATTTAAAGCTACTCAATTTTTGCTTTCTCGGTGGCAGAGCGATCGCGGTAACTCTAGTAACGTTTGATATTATGCGTTTTTTTTAGTTGTAAAGAAGTGGGAGAATAAATAATATCTAATATCGAGCTAAATTTTTAAAATGATCGAGGCGATCGCCAAACTAAAATCTCTAGTCGATCCCGACACCGAATTAATCGAATTAAACAATAACCAATTTTGGTCGAAAAAGATCGATCGAGCTATAGTCGATTCTGCTAGCTGTTCTCATTTAGTCTTACCTGCAACCATTACCAAACTTGCCGAGGTTATTAAGCTAGCGCAACAGCAGCAGTGGCGGATTTTAATTTGTGGTAACGGCACTAAATTAGACTGGGGCTATTCGACATCTAAAATCGATTTGGTAGTCAGTACCCAAAAATGCGATCGCCTTATAGAACACGCCGTTGGCGATCTCACCGTTACGGTAGAAGCGGGAATGAAACTAGCCGATTTACAGGCGAAACTAAAAGTTCATCAGCAGTTTTTGGCGATCGATCCCGTTTATCCCCAACAGGCAACCATTGGCGGCATAATTGCCACTGCCGATACGGGCAGTTGGCGACAGCGTTATGGTGGCATTAGAGATATGTTATTGGGAATATCTTTTGTTCGTGCTGATGGCGAGATGGCTAAAGCTGGAGGCAGAGTCGTGAAAAACGTGGCGGGTTACGACTTAATGAAGCTGTTTACAGGTGCTTATGGCACTTTGGGAATTATTACTCAAGCAACTTTTCGGACATATCCTTTACCGCCAGCCTCAAAAACCCTTTTATTACAAGGAAAGGCTGCAAATTTGGCTACAGCTACACAGGCAATTCGCAGTTCTAGCTTGAGTCCTACGGCGATGGATTTAGTTTCGGCAGCGGTAATGACAAAATTAGAGTTAGGTAATGACATGGGTTTATTAGTTCGCTTTCAAACCATAGCCGAAAGCATCGAACAGCAGTCAGAAAAAATTGTAGCGATCGCTAAAGAGAACGAACTAACAGTTAGTTATTTAGACAAGAACGAAATTGATTTATGGCAAAAACTGTCTGAAATCGTGCGAATTCCCCACACAGAAACCGCAATTGTTGCCAAAATAGGAATAGCACCCAATGCGGCTATAGATCTATTGTTAAAACTAGCAGACAACGATCGCCAAAATTTAGCCGTAATTCATACAGGTAGTGGTGTCGGACACGTACAGTTACCAAAAGCAACTACAGCCACAATTCAAATCCTGCGTACTTTCTGCCAGGAACGTGGCGGTTATTTGACCCTATTAAATGCTCCGCAAGCGATCGAACGGCAAATAGATATTTGGGGTTATAGCGGTAATGCCATAAATGTCATGAAAGCGATCGCCAATAAATTCGATCCCAGCCAAATATTAAATCCAGGTCGTTTTGTCGGCAAAATCTGAACAGTCCAAGGCGCGATCGTCTCCTTAGCTATTAAACGTTTGAAATTGACGACTAACCACTAACGACTAACTCTTATCCACACCAACCCTTAGCTATTCGGTAAAGCTAAATTTAAATATGACCACCAACTTCGATGCTAAAAATCCACCTCAACCAGAACTAATTGACACCTGCGTTCATTGTGGTTTCTGTCTGGCTACCTGTCCGAGTTACCGAGTAATTGGCAAAGAAATGGATTCACCTAGAGGCAGAATTTATTTAATGGATGCGATCGAACGCGGTGAGGCGGCTATAGACGATACGACTACTTCCCATTTTGATACTTGCCTGGGCTGTTTGGCTTGTGTTACTGCCTGTCCTTCTGGCGTAGAGTACGGTAAACTGCTTGCCGCTACTCGTCCGCAAATCGAACGCAATCAATCACGCAGTTTGCCAGATAAACTGGTTAGAGGTCTAATCTTTAATTTGTTCCCATATCCCAATCGTTTACGCCCTTTGCTTGCGCCTTTGTGGTTGTATCAAAAATCGGGATTATCTAAATTAATCCGTAAAACCCAAATACTAAAAAAAGTTGCTCCTCGTTTGGCAGCAATGGAGACAATCTTACCGAAAATCACCAATCCTTTTGTACCTAATAGTCTACCAGAGGTGATTCCTGCCCAAGAAAAAACCCGTTGTCGTGTAGGAGTTATTTTGGGTTGCGTTCAAAGACTATTTTTTTCTCCTGTAAACGAAGCGACGGTGAGAGTTTTAACTGCAAATGGTTGTGAAGTTGTTATTCCTAAAAATCAGGGCTGTTGTGCTGCTTTACCCGCCCATCAAGGACAAGAAGCTCAAGCTCAAGCTTTAGCGAGACAAATGATAGATAGCTTTGCTGATACTAATGTCGATGCGATTATTATTAATGCGGCAGGCTGCGGTCATACTTTAAAAGAATACGGGCATATATTAGCAGATGATAAAGAATATCGAGATAAAGCGGTTGAATTTTCTGCCAAAGTAAAAGATGTGCAGGAATTTTTAGCCGAGATTGAGTTAACAGCCCCACTATCTCCCTTAACTTCAGAAGAACTAACTGTAGTTTATCAAGATGCCTGTCATTTGCTACACGGACAAAAAATTAGTCTGCAACCCCGTCAATTATTAAGGCAAATACCCAACCTTAAGTTAAAAGAACCAATTGACGCTAGCTTATGTTGTGGCAGCGCGGGAGTATATAATCTGTTGCAGCCAGCAGTAGCCGATGAATTAGGCAAACAAAAAGCTGCTAATTTAATTAATACTGGTGCTGAATTGATTGCTTCTGCTAATCCAGGCTGTTCTCTGCAAATAAAAAAACAGTTAGCTAGCCAAAAAAGCGATATTTCTTTATTACATCCAATAGAATTATTAGATTATTCGATTCGCGGTGTTAAATTAAATATTTAACTATGTGGTGAAGCTGAGGCGATCGCTTAAAAATTAACTGACCAAAACAATAGCTAACATTACTAGTGCAAAAACTACAATCAAAAAGAAACACAGTTTTTGCACGAAATCAATTTTTCTCGCCAGATTATCCAAACCGTATCTTAAAGAATAATACTGCTGTTCTAAAACTAAATATTTATCATCAATTTTTTTATTAGCTTTAGGCGGATATTTGTTGGTAGTTGGTTGCTCTTGAATTTCTTTTAATAACTTAGATTGTTGAAACAGAATATTTTTTAATTGAGTAATTTCTTGAGAGTTATTTTGAGATGTACCTAGTTTGTACAAATATTTTTCTAACAAGCCAGGACCTAGCTGAAAATAACCTTTATATGCCGAATAAATAGCATTAATTAACTCTTTAGCTGGAGTATTTTTTAATAAATATCCTTTAGCACCAACTTGCAAAGCAGTATTTAAATAAGTGTCATCGTCATGAACGCTAAGAATTAAAACGTTACAATCTACAAATCGCTCTGTAATAATTTTAGTAGTTGTCAGACCATCAAGAACGGGCATTTCTATATCCATCAAAACTATATGAGGTCGATTAATTTCGATGTTTTCTAAAGCAAGTTGCCCGTTTTCTACACAACCTACTAATTCCAAAGTAGGTTCTGTTTCTAAATGGCTTTTAAGGATCTCTTGAACTGTTTTTTGATCTTCAACTATTAAAACTTTAATCATTGGAATAACGACGAGCAATCTCGATCTTTAAGTTATTATTAACCATACAGAGCTTGAATAGTTTTTAAAAATAAAATTTACCTGTCAAAATAGACTATGAAAAAAAGTGGTGTTGGATTTACAAAATCTGATATTATGGTCGATCCCTTGTATCTTATTGTATGTATACGGTAGTATTAAAACTATCTTAGCTTGAAAATAACATGAATTTTGTTTGTGATGATGCTTTTTTGACAATAGCTACGGTCAATAGCCAAGCTTTAGTTGCCTTTTATAGCCAGCTTCTCCAACAGCAACCATCGCCTTATATTCCTCAAGTTTATGCAGAATTCAAGCTCAAAGGATTGCGTCTTGGTATTTTTCAGCCAAAAGTAGAACATCAAACCGAGTTTGTCAACTCAAAACGTGGGAGTATAAGCCTGTGCCTGGAAGTTCCCAACTTAGGAGCGGCGATCGCACATTTGCAAGCAATTGGCTATCCTCCGCCAGGAGAAATTATATTTGCTTCTCATGGTAGAGAGTTGTATGCCTACGATCCTGACGGAAATCGCCTGATTATACATCAGTCTTAGTTATTACCCTAAATAACACAAATCCTCCTAAATTTAGGAGGATTGAATAAAACTCATACTAATTCTTATAGAAAAAAAGCATTCTGACAACTGGTTAAAGCAAATATAACTATAGTTAATATTTGTTGAGATTAATTCCTGCTTCTTTTGCCATAGCACCAACGCCTTTTTTCTCCAAAGTTTTAATTGCTTTGGTAGAAAGACGCAATTTAACCCAACGATTGCCTTCTGTCCACCAAACTTTTTTCCATTGAAGATTTGCTTCCTGTAGTTTTTTGGTACGACGGTGAGAGTGAGACACCGCATAGGCGTTATTTGCTTTTTTACCTGTAAGTTGACATCTACGAGCCACAATTAGCCTCCAGTTTAATAACACAGTCTCTGATTATAGCAATTATCGGTTGTGTGCGGTATACCTCTATATAGCGTAAGGGCAAGGCACTGCCTCGCCCCTGTTGTGCTGCTACTTCTGGGTTAGCTGTGTTAAAACTCGATTGGAACGCTCGACAAAAGACTTCATACCGTCGGCATCAAAGGCTTTTTGTGCCATTAACGCCAAGTCGTAAATATGTTGGCACATGAGGTTGACCATAGGGTTACTGCCATCGCCACTGCCTTGAATAATCGTACCGCGATCTAAATCGAGTAGATTTTGAATTAAAGGATGAGCGGTGTTAATTAACAAGATATGATCTTCGGGGAATGCCATAGATGTTTCCTGCATTAATGCCGTCATTTCCTGCAAGCGACGCATCGCTTCTGGTAATAAAACCATTGCAGGTGGCGTACCCTGCGGATCGTCGGATTTGATCGCTTGAGTCTTGATATTGACTCTGGGTTTATTTATTGCTTTCTCGAACAGTTCTTTAATTAATTCGTTGCGAGTTTTATTGGTTTTGGGATCGACTATTTCTTGTGCCTTGTCGTCTTCAACCAGGGTATTATCTAGTTCGGAATCGACGCGAGAGAATTTAACGTCCGAATATTCTCTTTCTAAGAAAGGAATAAAGTAATTGGCATCGATAAAAGAATCTAAAAACAGAACTTCCAAACCCTGTTTTTTATATAGTTCGACATAGGTGCTTTGAGTATCGGGATTGCTACAGTAAATAACGCGATTTTCCTGCTTCTCTTTATTGCGATCGAGATACTCTTGTAAAGTAGTATAGGGTTCGGTAGCGACATTGTCTTTCTTATCCGAAACATCTTGCCAGGCATCTCCCGATTCGGCTTGAACTTCTACCTTCGGAGTTTCTTCAGCTTTGGCAGCACTATCTGGCTGATAGGTAGTCTGGTAGATAATGAAATCTTCAACTTGTTTTTTGAATTTTTCATTTCTGATCGCGCCATACTTAACAAATGTGCCTACATCCGTCCAACAGCGAATATATTCACTGCGGTCATCGTTGTAAAGAGATTTTAAGCGATCGCCTATTTTTTTAGCAATAAAGTCAGCGATACGGCGAACGGTGCGATCGTTAGTTAAAGCACTACGAGAAACATTTAAAGGAATATCGGGACTATCGATAACACCTCGTAACGGCATCAAAAATTCGGGAATAATTTCTTCGCAGTGGTCGCTAACAAATACCTGATTGCAGAAAAGCTTAATTTGTCCTTTAGATACGTCTACATCTGGCTTGAGTTTGGGGAAGTAAAGAATTCCGTTGAGTAAGAAGGGATAGTCAGTTTTTAAATGCACCCATAACAAAGGATCTTCTTGAAAGGGATAGAGATAGCGATAGAACTCTAAATAATCTTCATCTTTGAGTTCTTGAGGCGATTTTTTCCACAGAGCCTCCTGCTTGTTAATTTGTTCCCCGTCAAGAACGATTTTAACTGGCATAAAGTCACAGTAGGTTTTAACTAACTGTCTGACTCGTTGCGGTTCGGCATATTCTACTTCATCATCTTGCAGGGTTAGAGTAATAGTCGTTCCTACCTTTTTGCGATCGCTCTCTGTTAACTCAAATTCTGGAGAACCATCACAAGACCAGTGTACGGCAGTCGCACCTTCTTTGTAAGAAAGAGTATCGATATCTACTTTTTGCGCCACCATAAATGAGGAATAAAAACCCAAGCCAAAGTGACCGATCAAATCGTTGGAATTTTGTTCGTACTTTTTAATAAAGTCTTCGGCACTAGAGAAAGCTACCTGGTTGATGTATTTTTTTACCTCATCAGCTGTCATTCCAATACCGTTATCGGAGACAGAAATAGTTTTATTCGTCTTGTCTAAAGCGATAGTAATTTTAGGTTCTTCAATTTCTCCTTGAGTTTCTCCTGCTAAAGATGCCATTTTAAGCTTGGAAATAGCATCGACAGAGTTAGAGATCAATTCCCGTAAAAAGATTTCGTGGTCGGTGTAAAGGGACTTTTTAATAATTGGGAAGATATTCTCGGTATGAATCGTGATGTTGCCTTTTTCAAGTACAGCCATAAGTTATTGTCTTTACTAAATTAAAATTACTACGGTTTTAAGATCGATTATGAGCGATGTCACTAATAGCTCATTCGGAGATACCCAGACAACGATGATTCGGATTTCCTCACCCTATTTAAAATAACGAGTAATTGTCTGCGATTGGTTAAAGAATAATATTAGCAAATACAACCAAAACCGAACGTTCAAAATCAAAGCACCAGGTACATTATTCTGGAATTTATAGTCAGTCAAAATATACATAGCAATTTTAGTCGTTGTTTATTCGGTTAAGATTGAGTTATGCCGCTCTATATACATAAAGCGAACTATAGCAAGCTGTTATTAAACTGCAATATATTTTAAAATTACGAATTTTTTAAGTATTTGTATTTCATTTACACCTGTATTTTAAATTTTTATTATGAACCAAACCAAACCATCGCGATCGACTTGGCAACTTTTGCTTTTAATAGTTACTAGTAACGTTTGTGCGACTGTTTTATTAATAATATTTGGTATTTGGAAAACAAGTGATCGCTTTTTAGCGACTCTACAAGGGTTTTTGCAACCGCAACCACTGCAACTGCAAAGCGAAATATCTGGCGCGATCGCCGAAAAAATTAAAAGCGTAGAAGAATTAACAACTACCGTTTATACTATTGAAACAGTTGTGCCTACATCTGCCGATCGCAAAATTGGCAAATTTTCTCTCGCTACTACCAAACTACTGTACATAGCTCGCGGTGAAGTCAAAGCGGGTATAGATTTAAGTAACATTACTGCAAATAATATTAGCGTTAGCGATAACCAAATTACAGTCAACCTACCATCACCTCAAATACTCGACAGCAAGATAGATGTTAATGCTTCTCGCGTTTATGATTACGATCGCGGATTTCTCAATTTAGGTCCCGATGTCGCACCACAACTGCAAACTCTAGCGCAGCGGCAGACTTTAGAATATATAGTTAACAACGCTTGTCATGATGGCATTTTAACTACTGCCAACAAAAAAGCCGAAACTGCGATCGCTCAACTGCTCACAATTACCAACGATAGAGATATTGCCGTAAAAACCACTGCTACTTCTCCTCAATTATGTTTGGAAAGTGTAAAAGCAGAATAACAGATATTTTAGGTTTTATTCGTTGAGACAATGAACGATATTCTTATCTTCAGGTAAATTATTGTATTGTGGCAAGCGATCGCTTATTTGCTTCAAACATAGCTCTATTTCCGAACTATAGTCATTCCAAATAAAAACCATAGGAAAAACGTACTACTTATTGTTCCCTATTCCCTATCTTGGCGAGCGTTCCCTTAAAACGATAACTTAAACCATGAGTAAATCAATTAGAACGACTATATAAACAACTGATATAATTAAAAATTCTGGCTGTCAACTATTTCTGCCCGAATTATAGGAAGTAATTTAATTTAAGCAAAGTATAGGAGAAAAGATGTCCAAACGTATATCTGTAGTTTTAAACCAAAGTGTCAGTAAATTAGGTAACAACGGCGACTTGGTAGAAGTTGCCCCAGGTTATGCACGCAACTATCTTATTCCTCAGAGTTTAGCCGTTTTGGCAACGCCAGGAATTGTCAAACAGGTAGAACAAAGAAGAGAAAAAGAAAGACAAGAAAAGCTAGCCGTCAAGCAAGCCGCAGAAAATAAAAAAACTGCTTTCAAAACTATTGGTCTTTTGACTATTCGCAAACAAGTAGGGGAAGCAGATGCCATTTTTGGTAGCGTTACCGCGCAAGAAATTGCCGATGTCATTCAAGAACAAACTGGTATTGAGGTAGATCGTAGAGGTATTGAAGTTCCCGACATTAGTAAAACTGGAGAATATCAGGCAGAAGTCAAATTACACCCAGAGGTTTCAGCAATGGTAGATTTTCAAGTTATACCTTTGTAATTTTTCCGAACAAAGAGATAAAGCAGCAGGTATTAATAAGATACTTGCTGCTTTTTTTGTTTTAGCGAACAATTTTTTCTAGAATCTCTAACCAGCAAGAGATGTCAAGCTATTATTTGCCTGCAAAGATATACCTAAAAATACATTGGAAAAGTTTATACAAGAATTAAATAGATTTTGGTAGTCCTGTTTGAGACTAAAACCAGAACTAATTTTATAACTGTAAGTTAGCCATACTCTGCAAAAATACCACAAAACTCGTTTTGACTTCAAAATAAAGCTAAAGCTTTGGAAACGCTCGAACCTACACAATAAAAGATCGAACTCTACCCTGCTTAAAACATGAATGAAAAACATCAAAACGCCTATACTTGCTGGTTTGCCGAATTAACCAATCAGGATGTAGAACTAGTAGGAGGTAAAAACGCCTCTTTAGGAGAAATGATTCGTTCTCTTAAAGATGAAAAAGTAAGCGTACCCGATGGATTTGCCACTACTGCCAAAGCTTATCGAGAATTTTTGCAACACAATGACTTGACCGAAGAAATTAAGTCTCAAATTGGCGATTTGGAAGCTGGCAAACAGTCTTTAGAAGAGACGGGAAAAACAATACGTCGTTTATTTTACCAGGCTGAATTTCCCCAGGAAGTCGATCACGCCATTCGCCAGTCATACCAGGAACTAAGTCAAAGATATGATACTGAAGAAGTAGATATTGCTGCTAGAAGTAGCGCGACTGCCGAAGATTTACCAGATGCCAGCTTTGCAGGACAGCAAGAAACCTTTCTCAATGTGACGGGAGAAGCAGAGGTATTAGAAGCTTGTCGCAAGTGCTATGCTTCCTTATTTACCAATCGCGCTATCAGCTACCGCGAAGAAAAAGGATTCGATCATCTTCAGGTCGCCCTTTCAGTGGGTATTCAAAAGATGGTGCGGAGCGATCGCGCCAGTGCGGGAGTGATGTTTTCTATCGATACGGAAACGGGTTTTCCCGATGCGGCAATTATTACCGCTGCCTGGGGTTTGGGTGAAAATGTGGTGCAGGGTACGGTAAACCCCGATCAATATACAGTTTTTAAACCTTTGCTTAAAGAAGGGTTAGAGCCGATTATTGAAAAAACCAAAGGTAGCAAAGAGAAAAAAATGGTCTATGCTACCGAAGGCAGTAAAACTATTAAAAATGTCGATACTTCGGGTAAAGAACGTCAAGCGTTTGTGTTATCCGATAAGGAGATTTTACAACTTGCAAATTGGGCAGTAGCAATTGAATCTCACTACGGCAAGCCAATGGATATGGAATGGGCAAAAGACGGCGATACAAACGAACTCTATATCGTTCAGGCACGTCCCGAAACCGTACAGTCCCAAAAATCTGCCAGTTCCCTCAAGACATACAAGCTAAAAGAACAGGGTGAGGAAATAATCGCAGGTTTGAGTATTGGAGAAGCGATCGCATCGGGTAAAGTGTGTCGGGTTAAAAGTTCGCAAGATATCGAGCGTGTCGAAGACAACAGCATTCTCGTTACCGAAATGACCGATCCCGACTGGGTGCCAATTATGAAGCGCGTAGCGGGAATTGTTACCGACTACGGCGGACGCACCTGTCACGCGGCAATAGTCAGTAGAGAATTGGGCATTCCAGCTATTGTGGGGACGGGAGATGCTACTCGTACCTTAGAAACAGGTACGGAAGTAACTATATCCTGTGCTGAAGGCGATCGCGGCATCGTCTATGAAGGTAAATTAGAGTACGCTACCGAAGAAATTGACCTCGATGACGTTCCCGAAACCAAAACCCAACTAATGATGAACATTGCCAGTCCTGCCGCCGCTTTTCGCTGGTGGCGACTGCCAGCCGAGGGTATCGGTTTGGCAAGAATGGAGTTTGCGATCAATAACATCGTCAAAATTCACCCTCTAGCTTTGATTCATTACGACGAACTAGAAGACAAAGAAGCCTGGCAGCAAATACGAGATCTGACTCAGGGATACGAAGACAAACGAGATTATTTCGTAGATAAACTGGCTCAGGGTATTGGCAAAATAGCCGCCGCTCAATATCCCCATCCCGTTATCGTCCGCATGAGCGACTTTAAAACCAATGAATACGCCAACCTAATCGGCGGACAGCAGTTTGAACCGAAAGAAGAAAACCCGATGCTAGGATTTCGCGGTGCGAGTCGCTACTACAGCGATCGCTATCGAGAGGGATTTGCTCTCGAATGTCGTGCTATTAAGCAGATAAGAGAAAAAATTGGTTTTGACAACGTAATTATTATGATTCCTTTCTGCCGAACTCTAGAAGAAGCAGACAAGGTATTAGAAGTACTGGCAGAAAATGGCTTGAAAAAGGGAGAAAACGGCTTGCAGGTATATGTAATGTGTGAAATTCCCTCTAATGTCGAACTAGCTGCCGAATTTAGCGATCGCTTCGATGGCTTTTCGATTGGCAGTAACGACCTAACACAGTTAGTTTTAGGCGTAGACCGCGATTCTGCCGAACTATCTCACTTATTTAACGAACAAGATCTTGCTGTTAAACGCACGATTCGCCGTCTGATCGATACCGCTCGTCAAAAAGGACGTAAAGTAGGTATCTGCGGACAGGCACCAAGCGACTATCCCGACTTTGCTGCTTTCTTAGTAGAGGCTGGCATCGATACTATCTCCCTCAATCCCGATAGCGTTATTCAAGTCAAGCGGCGCGTTGCTGAAGTAGAAAAAAATATCAATTTGTAACTCGAAGCGTAAGCTGTTCAAAAGTTGTCATTGGTCGATTGAAATAATTTTTTCTTATATCGATTTGGTGACACTAGTATCTGTGAATGTTCTTAATGCGATTTAATGGACACTATTTTTGTGAAGTTTTGGTGTGTCTATTAAATTATAATATTGGAGACACTGCTAGGTGCTATGTCTCGATCTGAGAAAAACAAGATTTATCTAAACAAATTTTTAAAGAAAGACATATTTTAGCTGTACTCCAGTCCTATTCAATAGGTATATTTAGAATAAAATAATTTTCCACTATACCTTATAATATATTTTGTAGCATGCAAAAAGAATATGGAAGAACCGCTTGTAGATTTAGGTAAATATGTAAAATTTGTCGAAGAATATTTGACAAATAAATTTGGTTTAAATCCAGAGTTGATTGAATACGCAAGTAATGCTACTGGAGTTATAAGTGGAATAGCTACTGTTGCTGGTTATTTTGCCGAGCGAAATGAAAATAGAAAAATTATTGGCGAATTAAACCCCGTCCAGTTTGAAAACTGGAGTTTTGGCTCAAAATCAAATAGGCTGATTAAGAGAAGAAAAATAAGATCGATTTGATGTTAAAAGTAGATTACGCTCGTTGGAATCAAAGCAAAGAGTTATTAAGAACAGAGGCATTGGCTGCCAAACATCCTCGAACAAGAGAGAGACTGATGGCATTGTATGAAATTAGTGAAGGGAAAAGTGCTACAAAGGTAGGGGAACAAACCCGAAGAAATCCCCAAACAGTAATGGAATGGGTGCATCGTTATAATCAAGAAGGTCTCAAAGCCGTCGAGTATCAAAGAACGGGAGGAAGAAACCCTTTTTTTCCGAAACGGTGCGAAAAGATTTAGGGAATCAAATCCAGAAAGCTCTTTTAAGGTCAGCATTAGCACCACAAGAAAGAGGGAGGAAATCTCAAGGGTTTCCACGTTGGACGTTAAAAAGATTCGTCCACTGGCTGAAACAGAAGTGGAAGATAAATTGTTGTCGAGAGACAGTCAGAAAAACTCTTAAGCAGATGGGTTTTTCCTGGAAGAAAGCGAAGAAGTTGCTTAATAAAGGCAATACCGCCAAAAGAGCTGAATTTGTCGAACAAATTACTGAATTATTAGAGGATGCACTTCATCAAAAGCGATTAATTATCTATATTGATGAAGCCCATATACATTTAGATACCGATGAAGGTTACGGTTGGTCAATTCGGGGAGAAAGGTTTTGGGTCAGCTCTAGTTCTCCTGGAAGAAAGAAAGTCTCTTTTTATGGTGTTTACCTCTATAATCAGGCGCAAACCAGAATTTTTCCTTATGAGAAAGCAGAGAAAATTAATACCATTGATGTTCTCAAAAAGTTGCGAGTCGAATTTCCCCAGCAACAAATAACTGTGGTTTGGGATGGCGCACCATATCATCGTGCTAAAGTGGTCACCGAGGCAGCATCAGCAATGGACATCCATCTTCTACAATTACCTGGCTATAGCCCAGATTTTATGCCTGTCGAACATCTTTGGCAATGGCTCAGAGAAGACATAACTTATCATGTTTGTTATGACCAACAACAAGAGTTAATTTCTGCTGTTGCTGATTTTCAGCATCTAATTAATACTACTCCACTGTTTTTAAGCGATCGCTTGTGGGTTAAAAAACACCTCGATCCAGAAGAAGAAAAACTACGGTTTTCAAAGTAGATGCGGTTTAAAAAAGATAAAAGAATATCTTCAAGTTATTGACTCTAAAATAAATCAAATTAAAGAACAAAACCAAGAAATTATACAAAAGCTTGATGAACTTCCAAGTAAAATAAAAACCATAGTGAGAGAAGAAGTAGCAATTGCATTACTTCAAGAAAGATATGTCACGTTAGAGACTATTAAATTAAATTATTTTAATCTTCCTGAAGGCGAAATAGATAGATATAGAATACATACTGAGGAATGGAATAGGTTTAGTGAAGCTTTGACGTACTTATTTTTCTACGAGAATAGACTAGGAAAGTTGATAGAGCTAATTAATTGGTGTGAATTTGCCTTAGTCATTACAGAATACCAAGCTTCTAATATGCTTGATAGTTTAGTAAAGAATAAAAATAGTTTGATTTTAGGTCTATTGCAAGAAGTGCAAGATAATTTTTATAATGCACATAACGCTCTTTTCACGATTTTAAATTCACGGTATATAAAATCACATAATTTTTCCAATGAGCTTAAGAATCTAGATGATTTTCAGTACAAATTAGCAGCTTTTCGTCCAGAGAAAGTTATAGGTGTTGGTCTTATTTGTCCTCCTGGTGTACGCGAACCTAATCCTGGAAGCATATCTATACGAATAGTGGGTGAACGAAATTGCTATTATGATGAAACTTTAATTCCCGATCCTGATGCTATATTTTTTAACCGAAGATTGAACAAACTTCCCGAAGAAATCGAAAATCTTAAGGATGATCTTAAAGCAAAGCTAGAATTATATGTAAATGTTCGAGATACTGCTGTGATGTTTGGAGTGTATCGCGATATTTTAAAAGAAGATAAATTAATTTTAAACAGAATTGCATCTTTAGTCTCTCTTAACAATCCCAAATTCATCAAGAGATCGGCGAACGGGTTTTTTATTGGTATTAGCAACGAATCATTTTAGAATCAAGAATTGCTATCTGGAGTTAACATTAAAGGCTCAGTTTTGCTCAATTCTCTATAGTTGTTATTTCGCGTAATTACTCGAATCTCAGGAAACGGGGAATTGCTTTACCTTTTTGCTGTCCAGGTCAGTCCAGGACAGATTGATTCCCCGTTATAGTAATTTCGGGTAATTCGCTTTTTAACTGCCGATAATTCCGTTAATCGAACAATAGACGATCGCACTCAATCTTTACTCATTTAAAACTTAAGCAAACATTAAAGTAAATTGAAGAAGACAACTTATAAGTAAAGCGACACGATTGAATAAAAGCTGATAGCAAAAGGTTTGCGATCGCTAACTAAGTACTTATATTGGAACCCCACCAAAATACACGATTGACAAGAAAAAGAGATCGCTTCTCGAATCGAAATTTGCTAAATTTATGATATTAGTGAATTTCAGTATTTGATTATGGTTCTGCAACAAGATAATTCACAATCGAGTACGGTAAACGGGCAACTACCTCCTCTAGAAAGTGGAGATCGCCTGACTCGTCATGAATTTGAGCGACGCTATTTAGCTGCACCTCACATCAAAAAAGCGGAACTAGTCGAAGGAGTGGTTTACGTGGCATCTCCCCTACGACACGAGCAACACGGTAGACCTCACAGTCGCATAATGACTTGGCTAGGAGTATATCAGGCATTGACCCCTGGCGTTGACTTAAGTGATGCGCCAACTGTCAGGCTCGATCTAGATAATGAACCTCAACCCGATGCTGTATTGCTTATCGAACCAGATGCAGGAGGGCAAACTCGATTAAGTAACGATGGCTACATTGAAGGCGCACCAGAACTTGTAGCCGAAATTGCCGCTAGTAGCGCTGCTTACGATCTATACGATAAGAAAACTGCTTATCGTCGCAATGAAGTGAAAGAATACATTGTTTGGCAAGTTTTAGAGCAAAAGCTGGACTGGTTTATCCTACGAAAAGGTGTGTATGAATCACTAGTGGCTGATGATAGTGGAATTATACGCAGTGAAGTATTTCCAGGCTTATGGTTGGCGGTTTCAGCATTGCTAGCAGAGGATATGAAACAGGTGCTAGAGGTACTGCAACAGGGTTTAGATTCTTCCGAACACGCAGCATTTGTGAAACAGTTACAGCAACCAAATTAACTTTACCCGATCGCACAGACGAAATTTTTGCTACTCCAGTTAGTTGTCATCAGGTTTATTAGCGACCGCGATCGATCTCTACTCGTTTAAATCTTAAGCCAATTAATTATCTATATCGACAAAAACTACAGCAACAGAATTTTACAAAAGTTGTGTTAAAACGCCTTTCGAGTCGCTATTTATGTAAGATCGTAATTAGCTTCCCTATTTCTTCCCTAGTTAGCTTGATGATAGTTAGGCAAGAAGCAAATTAGAAAGGCGATCGCATCATGCGAATATTAGTAGTAGATGATGATGAAATTTTGGTAGATGTACTCAGTCAGTCCCTTACCGCGCAACGCCATGTGGTAGAAGTGGCAGAAGATGGTCTGATGGGTTGGGAGTACGTTCAAAGTGGGGAATACGAATTAGTTTTGCTGGATGTAGACCTACCAGAATTAGACGGGGTGAGTTTGTGCGAAAAGATGCGATCGCAGGGTTATACTACCCCGATTCTCTTAATGACCGCTATGGATGCCACTCAAGAACGCATTCGAGGTTTGGATGCTGGTGCAGATGACTATCTTACTAAACCTTTAGATTTAGGAGAACTAAATGCTAGAGTTCGGGCTTTATCTCGTCGTGGCGATGTAACTCCTACTGCGGTTTTAGACATTAACGGTTTGAGACTAGATCCTGGTAGTTGTCAGGTTAGTTATCAAGAACAGCAAATCAAACTAACTGCCAAAGAATATAGCCTGCTGGAATTATTTTTACGCAACCCCGCACGGGTATTTAGTCGCTCGCAAATTTTAGACAAAATTTGGACATTTGACGATCCCCCTTTAGAAGAAAGCGTCAAAGCACATATTAAAGGACTACGAAAAAAACTCAAAGAAGCAGGAGTAGTAAACTGGATCGAAAATGTCTATGGTATTGGCTATCGTCTAAATCCTCAAAATTCTCAAGCTTTAGAAACCCCCAAAATCGGCAGTGTAGCCAATACCCAATCGAGTTCCATTGAGTCAGAATTCCAGCAGCAGATGGAACAGATGTGGCTGCAATATCAAGGCAAAATGGCAGCCAGAATGAAAGTCTTGCAAACTGCCGTAGCCCAGATCGAAGAAAATAACTTAGCAACTAGTTTGCACCAAGAGGCCGAACGCGCCGCCCACAAACTAGCAGGAGTTTTGGGGATGTTCTCCAGAAATACGGGAACGGCAATTGCTCGCGAAATAGAAACTTTATTAGAAACCAATTCCATTCTAGATCGAGCGCAACAGGCTAAGTTTATTTCGTTGGTAACGGATCTAGACAGTCTTTTAGCTTTAAATGAAACTATAGAATCTGATTCCGATACCACCAAACCAACATTACTGCTAATTTCTAACGGTACTAAATTGACTGATGAGTTACAGCAGTTAAGCCAACCGTCAGGAATGATTTGGCATCGGGTAGCTAAGCTCGATGCTGCTAAGAAGTGGCTGCAAACTAACTCACCATATTTGGTGGCGATCGATACCGAAACAGTCGATCTTCAGTCAGAATTATCTTTAATTAAAGAATTAACTAATCGGACACCTAAAGTTCCGACACTTATTATATCAGCTACAGAGCGATTGAGCGATCGCCTTAAAGTAGTCCGCGCAGGTGCTAGTAGCTTTTTGGTCAAACCCGTCACCGCCGATCTCGTCTGGCAAACTACCGATCGGTTATTAAAACAAGAGCAATCTATAATTTCCACGATTTTAGTAGTCGATGACGATTCTATTTTTCTCGAAACCTTGCGCTCGCTCTTACAGCCTTGGGGGATGAGAATAATTACTTTAGAAACTCCCTGCCGCTTTTGGGAAGTATTGGCAGTTACTCAGCCCGATTTGTTAATTTTAGATGTAGAAATGCCCGATATCAGCGGTATCGAACTCTGTCAGACTCTACGTAGCGATCCCCAGTGGCAAGAATTACCGACTCTATTTCTTACTGCCCATCAAGATGCCGAAACGATACGACAGGTATTTGAAGTGGGAGGAGACGACTATATTGCCAAACCCGTTGTCGGCGCGGAGTTAATCGCGCGAATTAATAACCGTCTCGATCGCAGTCGCTTGTTACACGTTCTAGCAACCCAAGATCGCATTACAGGACTTGATAATCGCTTTCAAGGCAGCCGCAAATTGGAATCTAGTTTACAGCAGGCAAAACACGAGCGGCAGAATTTTAGTCTAGCAGTATTGAAAATACTAGAACTACAGCAAATTAATCTCACCTACGGTTATACTATTGGCGATCGCATTTTAGCCCAATGGGGAAAAATAATTCACGCAGCTTTTCGCGGTGATGAAATTGCCAGCTATTGGGGTAATGGCGATTTTGCGATCGGTATGCCTAATCTGAGCAAAGCTCAAGCAGAGGAACATTTAGCAGAAGTCTTAACTGTATTGAGAAAGCAAATTTTTACTTCGCTAGAAGGCAATCGCTTTCAAGTTGTTTGTAAGGCTGCTGTTGCCGAATATCCCAACGATGGACAAACTCTAGATACTTTGTATCGAGCTTGTTTTTGAAGATTATCTAGCTTAAAGCTATGAAATTAATGAGACATATTCATGTCAGAATTAGTCTCGTTGGGCATTGTCATATTATGTCCTTCGTGTGGTTGAACGATGCTCATAGTGGTTTTGCCAAAACTCAGCAAGCCCATCGACACTGTTCCCACACTCAGTAAACCCATTGAAACTACGCCAAAAGATAACACGCCCATTGGTACTAATCCGATAGAAATAAAGCCGTGAGGAACCGCACCAATGGAAATAAAGCCATGAGGCGAAACTCCAATAGTAATCCAACCGCTATGTGGTGCGTATCCAATATTAATTAGCCGTCTTTTGGCTTTTTTTTGCTCGATTGATAAAGGTTCTTGTCGATCGCTAATAGCCATTTTTATTATTAGTGTTTCTAAAAGCAGTCGTTATCATAGCGATATCCGTAGCTCGCAGTCAAAAGACAGTCTGTCATAGTTTGAATATGTAAATCGCATTATCAAGTTAAAAATGGCTTTAATTACATATTGCGATCGCTAGATAGTTGCCTACAATAGCTCTTTTGTTTTATAATTGTAGTCAATAATAATTAAAAGAGAGCGAATTAAAAATAAAAGCTTTTGTCAGGTAATTTTGACAAAAGTATCCATTTGTCCGAAATTTAAGCTTAAATAGATAAAGGCTCAACTCTCTACACGGCACTTTTAAGCTTCAGCTTTTTAATTAAATTAGCAAGACTTTATTTATATTTTAAATATGGTATCTACAGCAAAGAATACTAAAGTTTTTAGCTCCAATTCAGATCGCTCTAATTTTAGCGAGCCTTTAAAAAAAGCTCACGGTGTTTACGTTACTATTCACGGGCATTTTTATCAACCACCTAGAGAAAACCCCTATTTAGATACGATTGAGAGACAGCCTAGCGCACATCCCTATCACGACTGGAACGAACGCATTCATCATGAATGCTATCGTCCTAATGCTTTTGCCAGAATTCTCAATGACCGACAAGAAGTAATTGGAATCGTTAATAACTTTGAGTATTTAAGCTTTAACATCGGTGCAACTCTGATGTCATGGCTGGAAAAATACGATCCCGAAGTTTATCAGCGCATCATTGAAGCCGATAAAAAAAGCAGTCGCCGACTAAACGGACGCGGTAATGCAATCGCGCAAGTTTACAATCATATTATTTTGCCTCTAGCTAATAAGCGGGATAAATACACTCAAATTCGCTGGGGCAAAGCCGATTTCCGTTCTCGCTTCGGACGCGATCCCGAAGGAATGTGGTTGGCTGAGACGGCAGTAGACTATGCAACTGTCGAAGCTTTGATTGATGAAGAAATTCGCTTTATCATTCTGGCACCCTCTCAAGCCGAACGCTGTCGTCCGCTTCCCACAGCAGAGACATCAGAGCCAGAATGGCATGAAGTGGGCGGTTCGCAAATCGATCCCACCCGTCCCTATCGCTGTTTCATTGAAGATGGTCGCTACATCGATATCTTTTTCTACGATGGACCAATTTCTCGCGATATGGGTTTTAACGATGTTCTCAATACTGCCGATAACTTTGCCAGTAGAATCGGACAGGCAGTAAAAGGGGATCGCCGTCCCGCTCAAATAATCAGCGTTGCTACTGACGGAGAAACTTTTGGACATCATAAAAACGGAACGGAAAAATGTTTGGGATATGCTTTTACTGAAGAATTTCCCCATCGTGGCTGGACGGTTACTAATTACGCTCACTATTTGAGTATCTCTCCTCCAACCTGGGAAGTAGTTCTCAAACCCGTTACTGCCTGGAGTTGCGCTCATGGTGTCGATCGCTGGCAAGATAATTGCGGTTGTGGTGGCGGTGGTGTTTGGCATCAACTGTGGCGCAAACCCCTGAGAGAAACTTTAGACTGGCTGCGCGATCGCACGATTGAAGTCTATGAAGATAGAGGTAGAAAACTATTTATCGATCCCTGGTTAGCTAGAGATGAATACGTAGCCGTTATTGGCGATCGCTCCGTCGAGAAGGTAGAACAATTTTTACAAACTCATCAAGCTTACGAACTAACGGCAGAAGAGCGCATCGATGCCCTGCGCCTGTTAGAAATGCAGCGTCACGCGCTACTAATGTACACCAGTTGCGGTTGGTTTTTTGAAGAAATATCGCGCCCTGAAGGAGTGCAAATTTTGCGTTATGCGGCTCGCGCTTTAGAATTGGCGGGAGAAGTAACGGGAATTCAGCTTAGAGAAGAATTTATCTTGCGGTTGACGCAAGCTCCTAGTAATGTGGAATTGTTTGGCAACGGTGCCAAAGTCTATCAAGAATTAGTATCTTCGGCGCAAATTGGTTTCGAGCAGGTAACGGCACATTATGCTATTAGCTCGTTATTTATTAACTATCTCCAGCAAGAGAGAATTTATTGCTATAAAGTCGAGCAGCTAGACTACCAAAAACAGCAGATGGGAAGATTGGCTTTATCTGTAGGACAGGTACGCTTGACTTCGGAAATTACCTGGGAAAGCCATCACTATGTTTTTGCCGTACTGCATTTGGGGGGTTGGGATTTTCACTGCTGCATTAAAGTCTTTAACGGACGTTTGACCTACAGTGAATTAAAACAGCAGCTATTTGCAGATCTCAAGCAGGCTAGTGCGGCACGAACGATTACCACAATGAATCGCTTTTTTGGCGATCGCTCTTTTAATTTACAGCATTTATTTGCCGAAGAAAGACAGCGTATCGTGCGTCTGTTGACGATCAAAACTAAAGTACATCTCGACCGCCTGTACGGTCAGGTTTATCAAGAAAACTACAGTATCATCGCGGCTTTTCAACGGGAAGAACTACCCGTTCCCCAAGAGCTAAAAGTAGCCGCAGAAGTAGCTCTTTCTACTCGCTGTCGCAACGCGATCTCTGCTTTAGAAAAAGCAATTGGCGATCCCCAAAAGCTAGATGTCCATTTAGCCGAACTAATAGCCACCGCTAACGAAGCCAATCATCTTCAGTGCCAGCTAAATTTGCCCAAAGCGAAAAAGATTTTAGAACAGTCAATTTTGCGTTTGCTTTGGAAATTACTCTATGATGGCGATCCTGATACTCTAGAAACCGATGTAGCCAGGTTAGAACGGGCGATTTCAGTAGGAGAAAAATTACACTTGGGTTTATCCCTCGATCGCGCTCAAGAAACTTACTATAACTGTTTTCATCAACGTATCGTGCCTAATTGCTTTATCTCCTCTCACGAAGAAAACACCTGTCGCTGGAAATTATCGGAGATGAAACCCCTGCTGCAACTCGGACAAAGACTGGCGATCGACATAGGTGAGTGGCTTGACTGATGTGGGGAAAGTGAGAAAGTAAAACTTTGATAGGAATATAGTTTTACTTAGAAGCAGGAAAAAAGGAGAAATAAGCAAGACAAAATTAACACCTCTGCTCACTGCTCCCTGCTCCCTGCCTAAAAAAGCACTATTTTTTTATGTTCATAAGGTCGTTTACTGCAAACCCAACCAAGCAAGCAGTCCCTGTCCAGTTACATATTCAATCGCTATCATCAAAACAAAACCAATCATGGCAGCACGACCGTTAAGTAGTTCGGCATAAGAGTTAAATCCAAATTTAGGTTCCTCTAGTTTGGGGGTAACAGTAGGTTGAGTTTGTGACATTATCGATTTACCTCTTATCTAAACAATTTGTAATAGTTTTTCACTTGGTATTTTAATAGATTTCTTTACCAAACGTTACATTTATTGTTATCGAACATCTCTTTGATGCTGCACTTCAATAACTGTATGAACGTTACCTCTGGGATTAAAATCGCCCGTAATTTTTGCTTCCAGGGGATCGCAAGCGGCAACAAAATCATCTAATATTTGGTTGATTACTTCTTCATGAGAAATGTAGCGATCGCGATAGCTATTAATGTATAGCTTCAACGCTTTTAGCTCGACTACTTTTTCATTAGGCGAATAAGTTAGATGAATTGTGGCAAAATCGGGATAGCCAGAAAACGGACACTTACAGGTAAATTCTGGCAGAGTAATATTAACGTTATAACGTCTACCCACTCTGGGGTTAGGGAAAGTAATTAAATCTCCTACGGCAATCTTTCTTTCCCCATACTTAATATCGTTGCTTTCTGTAGATTTGGGAGAAGTAGTCATAAAATTGTCAACTAAGTTTATTAAATTTTAAACTTTTTTGCGTTTGAAAGTAGTAATTGCTTTCTACTTCTTAGTTTGCTGACGATAAACAGTAGCCTGGTTTAATAAGGACTCGGCAAACGCTACCGCTTCTCCTGCCGAATGTCCTCCTGTAATTTGGGCTATTTCCTGAGTACGAAGTCCGAGATCGCTGAGGGGTTTGATTCTTACTACAGTACGAATATCGGGAATTGCCGAGTCGCCGTTGCGATGTTCGAGGTTGGCGGCAATTTCTTCGACAATAGTTTTTTCTACCTTATAGTGTCCGTCAGCCATAGCCGCTACTAACGGTTGGTGAGTTACGCACAGTACCTGATGTTGCACGCTAAGTTGATAGAGTTTTTCAGCGATCGCCTGGGCGACTTTGCCCGATACTCCCGCATCGATTTCATCGAATACTAAGGTACTAGAACCCCGTTCGGAATCGGAAAAACAGGCTTTGAGTGCCAGTAAAAACCGACTCATTTCTCCCCCCGAAGCGGTTTCCGATAGGGGTTGAATCTGCTCCCCCGCGTTGGGACTAAAGTAAAATACCACTTTATCTGCACCTGTAGCACTTGGGGGACAAGACACAAGACGACATTCAAATACGACCTTGTCCATCGCTAAAGGCTTGAGTTCTGCAGTCAACTGTTTTTCTAGCTCGATCGCAGCTTGTTTTCTCAGCTTGGTCAATCCCTCGCAGACACGTTTTAGACGTTTGGCAGCCTCTTGATGTTCTTGTTGCAAAACTTCAATAGACTGTCCACTGTCGGTTAACTGTGCTAATTCTTGCTTTAACTTACTTTCCAAGGCGATCGCGTCGGCTAAATCGGGTCCGTATTTGCGACAAATATTTTTTAATAGCCTGATTCTGGCTTCAATTTCGGCTAATCGTTCTGGATCGGCTTCTAAATCTTCACCATAGCGATTGATTTGTTGTCCTGCTTCGACAATTTGAGCTATTCCCGACTGCACCATTTCTAAAATTGCCGTCAGTTCGCTATCGTATTCGGTCATTTCACTCAAATGAGACTCTGCTTCTCCTAATAAATCGGCAGCAGCGGCGGCTTCGTTATCGTTTTGGTATAAAAGCTGGTAAACTTGATAACTCAATTGCTGGAGTTCCACTACATGAGCCAGGCGATCGCGTTCTTGATGTAGCTGTTCTAATTCGTCTGGTTCGTTGAGTTCGGCTTCGGTTAAATCTTTTAGCTGAAATTTTAGTAAATCTTGACGCTGTAATAATTCTTGCTCTGATTGACGACGCTTAGTTAATTTTTTTGAAGTTTGTTGAAATTTTTCAAACGCCGCAGCGACTTTTTGACGCTGTTCTACTAACGACTTACCCCCATAGAGATCTAGTAAATCTCGCTGCTTTTCGGTAACCAATAAACTTATTGTCTGTCCCTGAGCGGTAATTTCAACCAGCCGCGATCGCAACTCTGCCATTAACTGTCGGTTGACTAGAGTACCATTAACCCGACAGCGCGATCGCATACTATTATTCTTTTTACTAACTACTAATTCTCGACTGCAAATTAAGATATTTTCTTCTAAAAGATCGATTTCTAAAGAACTCAGCCAACTATTTAGCTCTGGAGCAATAGCAAAAGTTGCCTCGATTAAAGCGCGATCGCTGCCGCTTCTGATTTGGCGACTGCTAGTTTTGCCTCCCAACACCAAATCGATCGCATCGAGAATAATCGATTTTCCCGCTCCAGTCTCTCCTGTAAGCACGTTTAAACCCCGATCTAGATCGAGTTCCAGGCGATCGATCAAAGCAAAATTATTAATTTTTAGATTGACGAGCATTTAGATAAAAAAAGCCTGATTTTAAGTAGTAAATATAAACAGAATCGAATATGTCTTATTAAGAAGTTTAGCTGAATCCACCGACGAGAGTAAACCAATTGATAATTGCAATATTTAATTCTAAGATGGCTCTATTGCTTTAGAACGAACCTGAAATGCCAGATATTCAAGACCGACTAAGTCAAGATCTAGCTAATATTGCCTGGAAAGATCTCATACCTCATGCCAAAAGAGATGCGGTAATTGTAGTTACAAAAACACTGAATTTAGTTGATGTAGGTGCGGCAATTGCTAAAGATAATTCTTGCCTGGTTAAAAACTGGATCGATCGACAGAAAATTGGCAAACCATCTTCTCAACAGCTTGCTGACTGGAATCTAGCACCGCAAAAACAGTTTGCCACGCTCATCGTACAGCCATTCGTACTCGTTCAGGAACTTGCCGAATAAACTGCAATTTTTGTTTGGTGAAAGTTACCAATCGGGTAATAATGAGTACAGTTAGTTAAGCAGCAATAGATATGGTAGAGACTGAAGAAATACTGACCGAGACGGAGCAATCTACATTTAACTTAAAAAGCTATTTACAGCAGCGAAAAGCTCTAGTCGAACAGGCTTTGGATCGCTCTATATCTATTACTAGACCTGCGACGATTTATGAGGCCATGCGTTATTCTCTTCTGGCTGGAGGTAAACGGTTGCGACCAATTTTGTGTTTGGCAACTTGCGAACTGGCAGGAGGAACAATTGAAATGGCAATGCCGACCGCCTGTGCTTTAGAGATGATTCATACCATGTCTTTAATTCACGACGATCTGCCGGCAATGGACGATGATGATTATCGTCGGGGAAAACCCACCAATCATAAAGTTTATGGTGAAGATATTGCCATCTTAGCGGGTGATGGACTGTTAGCTTATGCCTTCGAGCATGTTGCCCTGACAACCAAAAACGTCGCGCCAGAAAAAATCTTACAGGTTATTGCCTGTTTGGGACGTACGGTAGGTGCGGCAGGCTTGGTAGGCGGTCAGGTGCTAGATCTTGAATCCGAAGGTAAAACCGATTTGGATGCAGAAACTTTAACTTTTATTCATACTCATAAAACAGGAGCTTTATTAAGAGCTTCTGTAGAATCGGGAGCAATTTTAACAGGTGCTAGTCAGACAGATATTGCCAGACTTACTAGTTATGCTCAAAACATCGGTCTGGCTTTCCAGATAATTGATGATATTTTAGATATTACGGCGACAAACGAACAATTAGGAAAAACCGCAGGCAAAGATATACGAGCGCAAAAAGCTACCTATCCTAGTTTATGGGGATTAGAAAAATCTCAGGCTCAAGCCAGACAGTTAGTAGCTGAAGCGATCGCCCAACTAAAAATTTATGGCGACAGAGCCAAACCGCTAACAGCAATTGCCGAATTTATCGTAACTCGCGATCGATAGAACTACTATATTTTTAATTTTTTCTGGAACACGATCTTTCGCTAATAAAAAACGCACCAAACTTAGATGAAGTTGTTGAGGCACAAAACAAACCATGCAGGAATTTGCTGACATATTCCACAATCAGACACTGCTGGTTGCAGTCCTTGCTTGTTTGACTGCTCAAGGATTAAAGCTAGCAATTGAGTTGATTAGGAAACGCAGAGTCAATCTTAACTATTTAGTAACTACGGGGGGAATGCCTAGCGCGCATTCGGCATTAGTCGGTTCTTTGGCAACCTATATCGGTTTAAATATGGGTTGGTCTTCTCCAGAATTTGCGATCGCCTGTTTATTTGCGGTAATTGTCATGTACGACGCAGCAGGTGTGCGGCAAGCAGCAGGAAAACAGGCTAAAATCCTCAATCAAATTGTCGATGAATTGTTTCAAGAAAAACACCATTTTAATGAAGAAAGATTAAAAGAACTTTTAGGACATACTCCTTTTCAAGTAGTTGTTGGACTGCTTTTAGGAATCGGTATTGCAATGCTGTTTTCCACATACAGTAGTTTGCAAATTAGTTAAGTAAACCTATTACCTACGCTTTAAAACCTAAAATGTTTCCAATTACCTCAAAGTTTAGCTGATGCGATCGACAATCGCTTGAGGTTTGAATAGCCTAGTTTTAATTCAATTTTTGTTGGCAGATATATATATTAGTTATTTATGACTCAACTAACGATTAATATTCCTCAAGGTTCTCTTAGCTTCAACTTTACACCTGATGGAGCCAAACAGCTTCAGCAAGAAATATCTAATCTCATGCAAAGTCTGAAAGCGTCTGCAACTCGCGATCCTAATAGCGGCAGTAGACCTCAACCTCAAAAATCTATGGAGTATCGCTATACGGGAGAAATCTTTTTAGAGATATTTTGCAATCCCAATATTTATCCCAGTCCTTTTGCAGCTAAGATTTTGCTGACCATGCGTGATGAGCGCATTCGCATTACTACTGAAGTCGAGCTAACTCAGCTAGTTGATGATTTAAATTCATATTTAGAAAGAGTGTAAATGACAATAAGCAATGAGCAATGAGCAATCAACAACGGATCGGTAAACATTGTTCATTGATAACGGTTAATCGCTTTCCCACCGTGGTTCGCCAATTAAATCTCCAATGCGATCGCGAAGCAAGTAGTCATATCTTTCCAATTGGCACTCAATTCCCAACCATTCCCTAGCGGGTAAATACTCACACAAAACATATAGGGGTTGAGTGCGTCGAATAACTCCTCGTTCTACTAGATGACGTACTTCTTCTCGAAGAGTTTCTATAGAATATTGAAGGGAGTTTGGGGCTAAAGCGGCATTGGTACTCATAAAAAGTTACCCACTAAAACGAATAAAGAATATTTTGCAGTGCGAAATCAATTTATCTATGTCATTTAATAATACTCTGTTATTTTGTATATTTGATTACTTATTTGTCAAAAAAGATTAAGTTTTTAAAGCAAACTTAATCTTTTAATTTTACTTTTTTAAAAGTATCGAGCGAGCGATATTGATAATCTATCGCTAATTTAGATTATTTCTTTTGATAGATGAAAAAAATAAATATAATATAAAAAAAACCTAGTTTACTAGGTTTTTGCTGCTAAAAAAAATTTTTTGGTTTTATAAAACTATTAAAAAAACTTAATGAAAAGGTTTCAACTCAATCATTTTCCCAAGTTTGATAAGCAACCAAATCGCCAATAGGATCGCGGAGTAAATAATCACATCTTTCCAATTCGCATTCAACTCCGACCCATTCACGAGCGGGGATAAACTTACAAAGTACGTAAATTGGCTGTTGGCGACTAATAACGCCTTTCTCAATTAGCTGGCGAGCTTCGTCTTTGATGCTATCTAAGGAATAGCCTATTTTAGGAGCAGGTGAAACAGTTGCAGTTGTCATATATCTGTAAAATAAATTTATAACTATACATATAACTATAAACCATATAGCAGAATATGGAAGGGGTAATTAATTTTTTGCTGTATCGAAACGTACAAAACTTCTAATTACTCAAAAATCTTCATCTATAACCGAACTATCTCTAAAATCCAAAATCTATTTCAGTTTTAGTAATAGTGTACTTTTCATCTGAAGGAAGGTTAAATAAAGTTTTTAGCGCGATCGCCTGCGCTATTGACATTTGTCCGTAACAAAATACCCAGGGCAAATCTTGAGACATAAAGCTAATAAACCAGTCTAAAACATAGGGGCTGCCATAAATAATTAAACCCGTTACCAATTCTTTAGATACAAGTTGCCGATAAATACTTTTAGTTTGAGTAGTTAGCCCAGAAGTACCGCGAAAAGGATTGCCCCGAATAAATATTTGTAGTAGCGTCGGTCTGGGAGCGGTAGCGATCGCGCCAATGGTATTGTAATCTACGATCTGTCTGTGGTAATTAAACTGTTGGGGAATAGTTATTGCTGGAGTATGAATATCTAAAAAAGCACAGTTAAGTACATCGTCTACCACAATTAAATTGCGCGACTCAATCGGTCGCTGGAGGTTCCCTCCAGACGGGAAGCTCTGCTTCCCCGCCCCCGCTAGGGGGCGTGCCCTTCTTTGAAGGGCTGTTGCGATTGAGCGTTGCTCGATATCTGGCTGCGATCGCAGTGGTAACTTGCCTCCCGATCGCAACGAGTCTTGTAAAACTGCTTTAACCAAAACTTTTGCTTTCTTAGTAGATAACAGGGATAATTCTGCCTCACTATTACTAATTACTTTAGCTTTCGCTTTTGCGATGCGGGCGAGAGACTCTTCAATTCTTTGTCGGCTGATGCGCCCAGACATTACGGCATTGTAAATAGCAGCGATTGCCACTTCGGGATCGTCGGGCATTAATAAAATATCGCTACCAGCTTCGATTGCCCTTATCGCAATTTCTTCTGGAGAGGCAAATTTAGTTATACCACCCATAATCAAAGCATCGGTAACTACCAAACCATCAAAACCTAGCCGCTTTCTCAGGCGATCGTTTACAATTGCCGAAGACAAAGTTGCAGGGTATCTTTCATCCCAAACAGGAATAGATAGATGCGCCGTCATCACGCTGTCTACGCCAGCAGCGATCGCCGTTTCAAACGGCGGTAGTTCCACTGCTGCCAGACGCGAATCTGAATGAGGTAACGAGGGTAAAGCCAAATGAGAATCGACGGCAGTATCTCCATGTCCTGGGAAATGTTTGGCGGTAGTTAAAATTGGTTGGGAATTGGCACCTTTAATAAAAGCCGCTGCTAATTTACTGACAATAACAGGATTATCGCCAAAAGCACGAATATTTATTACAGGGTTATCAGGATTATTGTTGACATCTACTACAGGTGCTAATAGCCAGTTAATGCCTACTGCTAAGGCTTCTCTGGCAGTAATAGCACCAATTTCTGTTGCATATTTCTCTGCCAAGCTGAGGTTTTTAGCCGCAATTGCCCCTAACGCCATCGGTGGCGGAAACCATGTCGCACCGCTAAAACGCTGCCCTACTCCTTCTTCAATATCGGCTGCGATAAATAAAGAAGTCTTTGCCCAGGCTTGCAGTTGACGCGATCGCGCCTGTAGTTCGACACTGCTACCCCCTAATAAAATTACTCCGCCTAAGTTTAATTCTTCCAGCCATGTTTGTAACTTAGTGTTGCTAGCTTCCCAGGCAGGATATCTAATTTGATGGTCGAATAGATAGCCAGAAGCGCGGACAATAATCATTTGTCCGATTTGTTGTTTTAAAGATAAAGTGGGACTATATGAAGTTGTAGACACTAATATTTAACTGACATCTTCATCTAATTGTGCCGTATGAGTTTTTTGTTTGCGATCCTGTTTTATTTCGTCGAGTAAATTTAACATGCGATCGCCCCTTTCTAAAGAGCGATCTTCATAAAAGGCAATTTCTGGAGTACGTCGCAACCGCATTCTGTGTCCCAACTCTCGACGAACATAGCCAACAGAAGACTTTAGCCCTTCCATCGTCTCGGCTTTAGCTTCTTCAGTACCATAGATACTGACAAAGATTTTAACGTGTTGCAAATCTCCAGAAACATCGACATCGGTAATGCTGACCAGTCCAGAACCAACGCGATCGTCTTTGATTCCGTTAATCAACATCTGACCGACTTCTCGCTTAATCAGTGAAGCTACGCGAGACACGCGACGGCTATTAGCCATAATCTTTTCCTCTATCTTTGCAACCTATCAGGAGTTCGTATATTGCCGAACACCATTCTAGATTGTAACTATTTCTGAGAACGATTGCTGTAGGCGATCGCTTTACTAACAGCTAAAATTTAAAGGCGATCTTACCTCAAAGTATAATAAGGCTCGCGGTTCTGTTTATTTCCTTAAGAGAATTACAGCTTTATGCCAACTCCTCAACCTCATACCACTAAAATTAATCGTCTCCGTCGTCTTTCTAACTTACTCGATAATGCGATCGCCATACCTGGAATTGGCTATCGTATCGGATTAGATCCGATTTTGGGGTTGCTTCCTGGCGGTGGCGATACCGTAACTGGTGCTTTGGGGGCATATATTATTGTCGAAGCCGCACGAATGGGAATACCGCGACAAGTCATTTGGCAGATGGTAGGTAATATTCTCTTTGACTCGGTATTGGGTACGGTGCCAGTTATCGGCGACATTTTTGATGTTGGTTGGAAAGCTAACGTCAGAAACATGACTTTGTTAGAAAAACACATACAGTACGATGGTGATAATCGTAAGAGCGATTGGTTATTTTTAACTGGGTTGATTCTGCTACTGGTAATTATTGTCGTTGGATTTGCTACCTTTACCGTCTTGGTAATTCGTTGGTTGTGGCAGACACTCTCTTAGCATCAATAGCCACCAGGTCTAGCCATACTTTCAAACTTAGTCAATTCGGCATTAAAAATTAGCTTGACCGTACCTACAGGACCATTACGATGTTTGACTATACTAGCTTCAGCAATACCGCGTTCTGGGCTATCGGGATTGTAGTATTCATCGCGATAGAGCATAATTACCAAATCTGCGTCCTGCTCGATGGAACCGCTTTCTCTTAGATCCGATAGCATGGGACGTTTGTTGGTTCTTTGTTCTACTCCCCGACTCAATTGAGATAGGGCAATAATCGGCACATTGAGTTCTCTAGCCAAGCCTTTAAGACTTCTAGTCATTTTGGATAATTCCTGAACGCGGTTATCGCCGCCACCTTCCATTAGCTGTAGGTAGTCGAGTAACACCAACCCTAATGGTTCTTTCTGCTGTGCCTGTAGGCGGCGTACTTGCGATCGCATCTGCATCACCGAAAGATTTGCCGTATCGTCGATAAAAATTGGCAGTTCGGAAAGGTTACTAACGGCGTTAACCAGCGGTTCAAACTCATTCTGGGCGATTCTACCCGATCGCAGCCGATTGCTGGCAATTTTAGCTTCACTAGATAAGAGTCTTTGAGTCAATTGCTCTCTTGACATCTCTAAACTAAAGATTGCCACTGGTAGTTGATGATTTTTAGCGATACTCGAAGCTATACAAAGAGAAAATGCCGTTTTACCCATTGACGGTCTTCCAGCGACGATAATTAAGTCAGAACGGCTAAAACCGCTGGTCATAGAATCTAAATCGTAGAAGCCTGAAGGAATACCTGGTAAGGCGGTTTCCTGATGCAAGTCTTCAATCGTATTAAAGGTAGTCACCAAAGTTTCGGATATTGGCACTAACCCTTGCTGCGGGCGTTCTTGAGTGAGGCGAAAGATTTTTTGTTCGGATTCGTCGAGAACTACTTCTAATTCGGTGGCGTTATCGTAACCGAGATCGACAATTTCATGACCCGAAGTTATCAACTGACGACGGATATATTTATCCATAATCAGGTTGGCATAGCGATCTATATTCACAGCCGAAACGGTACGGTTGAGTAGCGTCGCTAGTTTGGTAGTACCGCCAACTTTGTCTAACAAATTGCGATCGCTCAAGTAACTAGTAACCGCCATTAAGTCTGTAGGTTTACCTTGACCATGCAAGGTTAAAGCAGCTTGGTAGATTTCTCGATGTGCTTTTACGTAAAAAGCATCTTTGACTAATAGTTCGGCCACTCTAGTCATGGCTTCGGGATCTAGTAAAATACCACCTAAAATTTCTTCTTCGGCTTCAATGTTGGCTGGTGGCAAATTTTCTATCATATCTATGTGTAATTATTTCTCTTTATTAGACCAACGATATTGATAACCAGTTTCGTCGGCACCCCAAACCCGATCGCCAGCCTTATCGAAACCCCGATCCCAAGTATCCATGCCGCGATCGTGTAAAATTATAGTATTGGTAATATAATTTGCTCCCCGAAAATTAGTCGGACAACCTCCTGGTTTAGTTTTACCTTCATATACACTAACTAGCTTTTTAAGAAATACGCTACACAAGGGTTGACCCAAGCGATCGCTATCTACAATTCTTTGAGCTTGGGGGCGATCGCAAAATCCGTTCCAAACTTCGGTAGATTCGGGTTTATAAGAACGGGAAACCACTATATCCTGGCGTTTGCCTGGATAAATCTCTAAAAATCTTTGGCGATAGGGAGCATCCAAACTTTCGTTCAAAGCTTGTTCTTGATAGAGATATACCGAACTAGAATTATTTGCGTCAGCAACTTCCACTCTACAGGTGGTCATGCGTACGTTGGCTTTATCAGAATTAGCAGCAGCTTGAGCCGAAGTATCCATAACACCCTCTAAATGAGACACTACTTCTGCTACTGACTGAGATGGTGTAGGTAAAGCAAATGCTGCTGAAGAGTAAATCGCTCCTGTATAGGTAAGTACTATAGCTAGATTAAATTTAGACAAACCCATAATGTCAATAAGAAATTTGTTTATAGTAATTTTCGAGCTTTTAAAAGGCAACGTTTGTTAGCTTTGGGAAACGAAATTTTGAAAGCCTTTTTTAGTTTAATATGGTATAAAACAGGTTTAATACCTGCTACGTATTTCGCTTCAATTAATTTCAACGTCGCCTTAGTTTAAGATTAGGTTAAATAAAGGTTAACATATTGTTTAATTGAAAGTTAATTCAGTCATAACCCGCATCAGCTAGCATTGAATAAAATCGACTTTAAATTTATTTAAATTTAAAAAGTTGCCAACATAGAACAGTTTGGTTGGCAAAAAGAGGCAAAGTTTGACTGAAAAATATGATAAATTAAGTCTGCATCTTGTCTGCAAACTGTTTATTAAAATTTATATGTATTAAGAGCAAGAAAAATTATGTACGATCGCGCAACTGTTACTCAAACAGAGACGGTTTTAAAAGCTGAAAACGTTAATGTTTATTATGGTGATTTTTTAGCTGTAAAAGGTATTTATTTAGATATTCCTAAAAATAAAGTTACCGCTTTTATCGGACCTTCGGGCTGTGGCAAAAGTACCCTCATTCGCTGCTACAATCGCCTCAATGATTTAATACCTATTTTTCGTTTGGAAGGTTTGATTACCTATCACGGTCAAAACCTCTACGCAAAAGACATCGACCCAGTGCAGGTCAGACGTAAAATTGGCATGGTGTTTCAACGTCCCAATCCTTTTCCCAAATCAATCTACGAAAATATTGCTTTTGGAGCCAGAATCAATGGCTACAAGGGAGATATGGATGAGCTAGTAGAGCGATCGCTCCGACAGGCAGCACTATGGGATGAGGTTAAAGATAAACTCAGACAAAGCGGTTTGGCACTTAGTGGCGGACAGCAGCAACGCTTATGTATTGCCAGAGCCGTAGCGTTACAGCCAGATGTTGTATTAATGGACGAACCTTGCTCGGCATTAGATCCCATTTCTACACTCAAAGTTGAAGAATTAATTCACCAACTAAAAGAAAACTATACAATCGTAATTGTCACTCATAATATGCAGCAGGCATCGAGGGTGGCAGACTACACTGGTTTCTTTAACGTTACGGCTACCGAAAGCGGCAATCGTCAGGGTTATTTAGGTGAATTCGCTCCGACCGAAGAAATTTTCCAAAATCCCAAAGAAGAAGCAACTAAAGAATACGTTAGCGGTCGTTTTGGTTGATTTATAGCTTAGTTCTATCTATAAGAGGTATTGGTAGGTACCGATTTCTTGATAGGATAAGTTGAACCTGGGATTGAGACTAAATAAATTTATGTTTTCTAAAAAATTTTTGTCGCGTCTACTAGCTCTGATGCTAGTAGCAGTAATTGGTTTAATGGGCTGTACTTCCAATCCTTCGGGATTATCGGGTAATTTCAGTCAAGATACTGTAGCAGTTATGGACAGCTTGAGAAGGGCGATCGATCTGCCAGACAATTCTCCAGATAAAGATGCTGTCGTTCTCGACGCACGCCGAAAAATCAGCGATTATGCTTCTAGATATAGACGCAATTCCAAAACTTCTGGTCTGCGTTCTTTTACCACCATGCAAACAGCTTTAAATGCAGTTGCTGGTTACTATAGTTCCTATGGCAATCGTCCTTTACCCGATAAACTTAAGAAAAGACTCAACCAAGAATTCAAACAGGTAGAGATATCTCTCAAACGAGGCGTTTAGTTTTTTCATTTAATTATTAGTAGTTTCTCTCTCAGAAATTATTTTGAGAGGGACTTTTTTTTGCTAAAGCAGTTATCATCAAGCATTTATTATTGATCGATGGTCGCTCAATGGTCGCTATTCATTGTTGAACTTCAATCGATAGAATTACTCTCGACATCAAAATAAAATTTATGTAGGTTAAATTGATATAAGTTTTAAAAAAAAGAGCAACAAACTCTGTTTGGTATATCGTAGGAAAATTGAAGCGAGGGAGGCATTGCAATAGTGCGGCAAACAACTAAAAATCGGGTAATTCGGTCTACTATAATCAGAGTAGCGATCGCCGCAGGCTTATTATCTCCATTACACTCGATAAAATCTGCTCATGCTGCGACGGGAGCATATTGCCAATTTGCTCCCGAAGAAGTTGCTGCCAAAGAGCAGTTGCTCGCCTCCGCTTTAGAAAATAATACCCAAGCTGCCGCCGAGTATCAAGCTATCGTTCGCAAACATAGTTTAATGCTGCAACAATGCCGCTCTCAAAGCTGGCCCGAAGAACAGGCGGTTTGGCTGCGTCTCTATCCTTGCGATGTCAGCCCAGGCTCCCTCGATTATGTTCTCGATCGCATCGTTAATTTGGGTTATAACAAAATTCATCTCGAAGTTTTTTATGACGGTCAAGTTCTCTTACCTCCAGCAGACAATCCTACTCCCTGGATACCAGTAGTGCGATCGCCTGGTGCGGAAAATCTCGACTTATTACAGCAAACTATTGCCAAAGGTCACCAACGGGGTTTAAAGGTCTACGCCTGGCTATTTACCATGAATTTTGGCTATACATACGCTCAAGATCCCCAACGACAAGATGCTTTAGCGCGTAACGCTACAGGAGATAACAGCCTGACTTTCGTTCAAGACCGCTCGCAAGCATTTATCGACCCCTACAGCCCGCAAGCCAAAGCAGACTATCGCAATTTAGTCGAAGCGGTTCTCAAACGCAACCCAGATGGAATTTTATTCGACTATATTCGCTATCCTCGCGGTATGGATGGTTATTCTGCGGTTAGTAGCGTTCGCGACCTGTGGATTTATGGTAAATCTTCACTACAAACTATGTTGGGACGTGCCAAGAATAATAAGGGACGGGCAGCGATCGCTAAATATATCGAACATGGCACTATTACAGCTAATGACATTGCCGAAATCGACCGTCAGTATCCAGACGAAAATGCTGATTGGCAAGGTCGTAAAATTATTGCAGAATCAGAACTATCTTTAGGAGAACGCCAACGTATCTTTCAATCGGATCTCTGGCTATTTTCTGTAGCTCATGCGGCACAAGGAATTCTCGATTTTCTCTCTTTTGCTGCTGCTCCCGCTATCAATCGCAGTCTTCCAGCAGGAGCGGTCTTTTTTCCCGATGCCAATCAAATTGTCGGTAAAGCGGGATTTGATTCGCGCTTACAGGCTTGGGATAAGTTTCCTGCTGCTTTAGAATGGCATCCAATGGCGTATGCGGTGTGTGAAGGCACCGATTGTATCGCCCAACAGGTAAAAACTGTGCTACAAAAAGCCGCTCCAGAAACTAAAGTTACTCCCGCTCTGGCTGGTACCTGGGGACAACCCTATCGCGATCATCCTCCTTTAGAAGCACAAATGGAAGCCTTGCGAAAAGCTACTCCTGAAATTAATTCTGTCAGTCACTTTGCATATTCCTGGCAAGAACCCGATATCGATCGCCAGCGTAAGTTTTGCGATTTACAGTAAATTTATTGACAGTCTCTGTTATGATGTAGATTAGTAATTTTCTGCGGATGTGGCGGAATTGGTAGACGCGCTAGATTTAGGTTCTAGTGTCTTTGACGTAAGAGTTCGAGTCTCTTCATCCGCATTGAGGTTAAGTGCCTATTTGGTATGGTTTTCAGCCTAATTGCTAACTCGACGAGCGATCGCTATACTCAAATATTGCTCGACTATTATCGTAAATATTAACGCGACGAACGGCGATCGCTTCAATCTAGAAACAAAAGTTGCAACATGAGCGATCGCCAGACTTCTAAACTTCAGCAATTAGCAGCAAAACTGAGACAGTCATTAGGCATCGTTCAAAAACAAGATATTCAAATTACCGATAAAATTTTAGCTCTATCGACGAACAGTTCTATTCGCGTCGGCGATGACTGTGCGGCGATACCAGATGGAGATGGTTATTTACTCTTGGCAGCCGAGGGAATCTGGCACGTACTTGTAGAAAGCGATCCCTGGTTTGCTGGTTGGTGTGCGGTGATGGTTAACGTTAGCGATATTGCCGCAATGGGAGGTAAAGCTACTGCTGTTGTGGATACAATTTGGACTGAGGATGCAGCTAAAGCCACACCGCTACTAGAAGGTATGAAAGCAGCTTCCCTAGCTTACAACGTACCTATTGTCGGCGGACACACTAATTTTAAAAGTGCTTACAATGCTTTATCGGTAGCAATTTTGGGACGTGCCAATAAATTGATAAGCAGTTTTGAAGCACAGCCTGGAGATTTATTAGCTGTTGCGATCGATCTGCGCGGAGAAATGCACCCTCAATTTCCATTTTGGAATGCTGCAACCAAATCCAATCCAGACAGACTGCAAGCAGATTTAAACATTCTTCCTTACCTGGCAGAAAGAGATTTATGTCAGGCTGGAAAAGATATCAGTATGGGGGGAATTGTCGGAACTTTGTTAATGCTCATTGAAGCTTCTAATTGTGGTGCGGTGTTAGATCTAGATAAGATTCCCCGTCCGCTAGCTATACCTTTAGAAACTTGGCTGCTAACTTTTCCTAGTTATGGCTTTATATTCAGCATTTTTCCAGACAATGTTGATGTTGTAGAGCAACAGTTTCATCAGCGAGATATTAACTTTGCCGTAGTAGGAGAGGTTAAAAACAATTCGCAACTGTGGTTAGAATCAAAAGCAAAATCCGTCTTATTTTGGGACTGGCAGAAAGACAAATTTTTGAAACATTAAAATGATATGATTTAACTTGTCTAAATACTGTTTCTATATATTTAACAGACTTTTACAATTAGATTCGTCAATATAAACCGACACTATGTTATTAAAGGCGATGGTCATCCTAAATAGTTTTATTTCTAAATAATATTTAGATTAAGAGTATATGGACAATTTGAACAATAATCTCAAACAGTCTCTTGATGCTAGAGCAGATAATTTATACCACAGAGCTATCCGCTCTCAGGTGGCTACACCAGAACGACTTAAAGGCTGTAGCGAACAAGAAATTGCTGAAATAGAGCAGACCTATAAACTATCTTTACCATATAGCTATAAAGTTTTTCTTAGATACTTTGGTCATAATTTTGGCTCTGTGGCAACAGATTTAGAATTTTTGTATCCAAGTCCACTGTTGTTGACCCAATTGTTTAGAGATTCAGATCGAGAAGTACTACTAGAAACGCCACCAGAAGAAAAAGCGGCTTTTACAGAAAAAATGCTACCTGCAAACGCTTTTATTTTTGCTATGAAATATAGAATGGAATCATGGTATTTTATAGCAGAAAAAGGTGTCGAAGACCCAATAATTTTCTACGATTCAGGTGATGGTGAGACTGGGGCTAAAAAGAATACCGAGTCTCTCTTCGATTTTTGGGAGGCAGAACTAGAATTCAAAGAACGAATAATTGCTAAAAGGAGAGCAAAAAAAAATAAGTCTAGCTAAGATTTATAGCTGCCAATTTGCTTTTACAGTAAGAATAGAGCGATCGCCAACTGCTCTTGCTATGACGATGGTAATGATGATTATCTCCACAACAATAAATTTTGCTAACGGCAAACAATTATCAATCTTTACCAGCGAAAATAAGCGATAATAATTTTAACTACAGTCACGCTACCTGGTATGTAGCTTTTGCCATGAATACTCAAGCTATACCTGCGGTTACTGCCACAAAAGAAACACCCGCTGAAAATTTTGATGCTGGCGATCCCGCGATTTACGTTCATCCCGATAACCCTGAAGAAAGTTTGGTTATAACTACTTTTGAAAACGGTGGTTTGCGAGTTTATGACTTAGAAGGAAAAGAATTACAAAGCATTACACCTAAAAATGTTCGCTATGAGAATGTAGATATTGCCTATGGAGTTGAATATAAAACTCAGTTTGTTGGAGAAACCGCCACTTTAGATTTAGCAATCGTCAGCGATCGCGCTAATGATACCCTGGCTTTCTTTTCTATAGAACCAGAAACCAAAAAACTATATAAATGGGATGAAGGTTTTGAATTTCCCGAATCGATTTTTGGTGTAGATGATGGAGAAGCAACCGCTTATGGTTTGGCTACCTACAAAAGCACTGTTGATGATAAAACTTATGTCTTTGTTTCTCAGGCAGAAAGCAATAAAATAGCTCAATTAGAAATAACTCCGACATTTGGTCTGGCTGATGAACCAGTAGTCAATGCCAAGATAGTTCGTACTTTTGAAGTTCCCGTACCCGAAGGGCTAGAACTAGAAGATGCTCAGGTAGAAGGTATGGTAGTCGATCGCGAAACGGGCGTTCTTTATGTCGCACAGGAAGAATACGGAATTTGGAAATATTCTGCCGAACCTGACGGAAGTAATGAGGGAACAATTGTCGATACGGTAGACGGTATTTGGGGAAATTCTCCTCTGACAGCAGATATAGAAGGATTGACGATTTATTATGGCGAAGACGGCAACGGTTACTTATTAGCTTCAAGTCAGGGAGACAGCACCTTTGCAATTTACGACCGCGCTGATAGCAATTCATACCTTGGCAGTTTTGCTATTGAAGACGGTAAGCAGATCGACGGTGTAGAAGAAGCCGATGGCATAGATGTTACTAATGTCCCTTTAGGCGATGACTATCCTGTTGGACTTTTAGTAGTGCAGGATAGTTTTAACGAACCTGCAACAGTTTCTGAAGATGGCGAAATTGAAAATAATACTAACTTCAAATATATTAATCTAGCCGATTTTGCCGAGATTTTTCCTAATTTACCTACTTACGACACTAACAGCTTCGATCCTCGCCAACCTCAAACTAGAACTACAAGCGATAGGGTAGACGGTGACGATACTACTTCAGATAAAAATTTATCGTGGAATTGTAGTAATGAATCGGGTAAGGTAACTTTTAAATATGCTACCGATGCTGACTTTAACAATGTTGCTGGTATGGTTGAAGCTAAAGTAACCGATGCTTTACTTGCAGTTAAAGACAAAATCAAAGATTCACAACTAGACTTAGATAATTACGATCGCCAAATTAATACCTTGGCAAATAGCTGGACAGAATTTGATATTAGAGAGGAAATTCAACAGTTAACAGCTTGTGGCATAAATGACTATTTTGAGGAGCAAATACCGAGCGATCTAAATACAATAGACAATTTCATTGCTACGGTAGTTGACGACTCTGGTTATTTGGCTTGACGCGATGCCACGATCGCAATTTAATCTAATGAAAACTCATCAAACTTAACTACTGGCGATTCTGGCTGGCTGGTATTGTAACGGTAGCTGCTAATAGTTCCTGTAGCAGTGTCAAAAATGCTAAAAACGGTAATTTCATTACTAGCTATATAAGGCAGAGGAACTCCCGACTCGTCGATTAGCGGTGCGATACTAGGAACGATCGCTTCTAAACCATTGGGATCTCCGACGGTAGCGTAGTTAATTTCTGGATCGTCTTCGGGTACGGAACGTTTGTTGTCACCCAAATGCGCCCCATAAGTGTTACCAACGTTAGAAGATTCTAAAAAGTGCATACCAGAGGGCCTGATAAAACGATTCCAAAGATGGGAGTGTCCGTAGTAAACTAACTGTACTCCTGCCGATTCTAACAGGGGAATCAAATCTTGAATGATATAGTCTTTAGCAATGGGATATTGATAGCGAACTGAGGTAATTTTATTGTCTTCATATTCAACTTGCGGTTGAGGATCGGTGTATGCGGGAACGATATTACCTCCTAGAGTATGGGGAGGATGGTGAAACATGACCATTTTGTATTTTGCCTGTCGAAAGGCTTCGCTGTTTAGTTCTGTTTCTAACCACTGATACTGAGAACTACCTTTGGCTATTGGTTCAAAAATATGCTGTCCGTATCCCCACTCCCAAGGATTGTCTAAATCTGCTTGGCGTTCTTGATATCTACCTTTTACATCGGGTTCGAGATCGGGACTGCGCCAGGTATTAGTTACATACAAAACTACCAGACGAATATCGCCAAAGGTAACTGCATAATAGCGATCGCTTTGAGGTAGACTAAAAATTTCTTCGTAGGTGTTGGTATTAAAAGAATTGTCTACCAGCCAGCTATGAGGAATTGGGCGATCGCCATTAGGATTAGTCTGTCGGTAATAATCGGCGGCAACCGAACGGGGAACGCCATCATTAAACTGTTCCTTCAGAAGTTTTTCAGTAGAAAATCTCCCCATTACTTCATGATTGCCAATAGCAGTAAACAAAGGTGCGTGTTGAATTATTTCTCCCCCTTGATATGTGGTTTTAACACCATTAGTTTCTAGTTCGTAGCTAGCGCGTCCCTGTAAGCCAGGAAAAAAAGCACCGCCTCGATTGTCATCAAACCATTCTGAAGCGCGATCGGGAACGTTAACTAAATCTCCCGCCATAAAAACCGCATCTATGTTATCAATAGTTTCTGTTACTTTTTGCAGATTGGCAGTTGTCATCGGCATTAACTGATGATCGGAAGTGAGCAGTATTCTTAAAGGCGTTCCTGGGGCGGGTAAACTAGATAAGGTAAAAGTAGAGCTATTGATAATTGCGCCACCAAGTTCACTACTGACTTGATAGGGAATTACTTGACCTGAAGATAGTCCTTTAACTACCGCTTCATGTCGCCAAATATTTCTAAGCTTGGGTTTAGTACTATTGTTATCAAACTCCGAATCTTTGTCTTCTCTAACTCGACTGAGTTTGGTAGTAGTAGCAACAGCCTTATTTTCTAACTTTTGTCCGTATGTTACCCAGTGGCGATCGCCAGAAAATTCGGTAAACCACACCACATTAACTGAAGTTGGAGTAGGTAGCTGTAGAAAAGGATCGCTAAGTAAAGATTTAATTGCTAGAGACTGTCGGTCGTCTCTGATAGAAGTTATCGTTGACCAGGCAATAATTAGCAAAATAATTATTAAGAACCACCAGGTAAAATTATTAAGCTTCATTTCAATTAGCATTTGCTCTTGCCAGTTTTTTTACAATTAGATAATTTTTAGAGTTTTTATCTATTTAACCAATTATTTAAAGCTTTGATAAAGCATGGCAAATTAACTAGATGATTTTACCGATTCAAGTTTATAATGAGGTTAATAAATAACAGAGCTAATAACTAAATAAGTAAAATTATTTATCTAGCAGACTATTTAGTAAAGTTTGTATTAAATTGCCTCAAAAAAGCTCGAAGTTATTTGATGTTTGTGTTTAGTGGTATCCTTTTTTATCTCACCCTTAATAACGAGCGGTGGGATTTTTTATAGATATTTACCAGTAAATACTTCAATTGCAGGACCAGTCATGTAAACTCGTCCATCAGATTCAGACCACTCAATTTGCAAGCATCCCCCTGGAAGTTCTACTTTACAGGCGCGATCGCACTTATTATTGAGTACCCCTGCAACTACCGAAGCACAAGCACCAGTACCACAAGCCAAAGTGATTCCCGCCCCTCGTTCCCAGACGCGCATTTTTATATAGTCCGAGTTGACAACTTCAATAAACTCCGTATTTGTACGTTGGGGAAAAACCTGATGATGCTCGAATAGCGGTCCAATAGTTTCTAAAGCGATCGCCTGGCTATCTTCAACAAAAGTAATACAGTGGGGATTGCCCATACTGACACAGGTAACAGACCAGGTGCGACCGCCGACAGCGATAGAAAGATCGATAACTTTTTCATCTTCAGCAACCAAAGTAGTAGGAATTTTGGCTGCTGTTAGCTGTGGCATACCCATATCTACTGTAACTTCACCGTTGCCAGTTAGTTTTGGCGTAATTATGCCAGCGAGGGTATAAATTTTGTAAGCTTTGTTATCGTTGGTTTCGCCTGTCAATTTAGCAATAAATTTAGCCAGACAGCGAATACCATTGCCGCACATTTCTGGTTCCGAACCGTCAGAATTATAAATACGCATGGTGTAATCAGCATCTTCTCGCCCTGGCAGCGCGAAAATAACACCGTCGGCACCAATACCAAAATGGCGATCGCACATTTTTACGGCTTGTTCTGGAGTTATTATGGGTTCGACAGAGTGCAAATTATCGACCAAAATAAAATCATTACCCAATCCTTGATATTTGCTAAACTCAATTGTCATTTGCGAATTTTCCTAATAATAACGATTTAAAATGAGTGAATTTGATACTGGTCTACCAAGCGTCAGAAAAGTCCAAGACTATATTAAAGACAAACAAGAAGTAGAACTAAAGCTAGTTACTGACGATTTGCTGTTCGGCAAAATTATCTGGCAAGACGATGATTGCTTTTGCTTGGTAGATCATTACGACCAGCAGACAATGATTTGGCGGCAAGCTTTAGTTTATCTTAAGCCTAAAGCTTAAATTCAAGTGACTGGAAGTTGTAACCCAAAATTTAAGCCAGCTTGTTCTTAACTAAAGCCTGTATTTTTTTACCGTCAGCTTTGCCTTTAAGCTGTTTCATCGCAGGTCCCATTACTTTACCCAGATCTTTTGGCGACGAGGCACCCACTGAGGCAATAATTTGGTCAACGATCGCTTCTAACTCGTCATCGCTGACCTGTTTGGGTAAATAGGTTTCAATAATTGCTAGTTCCTGGCTTTCTTTTTCTGCCAGGTCTTCTCGTCCTGCTTGTTGGAATTGGGCGATCGAGTCGCGTCGCTGTTTTGCCTGTTGCGCTAATAGTTCGATTTCTTGTTCTGGAGTTAAGCTGTCTTGTCCTTGAGGACGCAGAGAGACTTCTTTTTCTAAAATGGCTTTTTTAATGCCTCTAACTGTTTCTAAGCGCAGTTTGTCTTTGGCTTTCATTGCCGATTTAATATCTTCACCAATTTGTTCTTTAAGACCCATTGCAATCTGAACCCCTCCTAAAAAGACCTATTATATCGTTTTACCTTATAGGCAAGCTAAAGGGAGAGTCTATGCAGTTTAGTACTCAAATTACAGATTTGAGACCTTAGAGGAGAGTAGTTTGGTAATAGAGAATAGGAGTTTGCGTTGAACGAGGAAAAATTTAAAGGTAAATATCGTATTGCTTCGGCTCGTTTACAGTCTTGGGATTATGGTTCAAATGGTATGTATTTTATTACCATTTGCACGGGCGATCGCCGTCATTTTTTCGGAGAGGTGGTACGGGGCAAAATGATATTATCCCATGTGGGAATTATTGCGGATGTGCTGTGGTACGAAATCAAAAATCATGCCAAAAATATTGAACGGGCGTAGTTCCGAGGTCTCCTCGGAACGTTGACCGCCCGATGATTTCATTTGGGGGAATTTGTGGTAATGCCCAACCATATTCACGGAATTTTAATTTTGGATAATTCTAGTAACAACAACGCAATTGATGGACGTAGAGACAAGGCATGCCTTGTCTCTACCGTAAACCATAAAACCAGGGAAATTGGTCGCAATCGGTTTCAAAACCAGGGCAAAAATACCATTTCATCAATTGTTGGGGGATATAAATCAGCGATAACAAAACACTCACGGCGATTGGGATTTGATTTTTGTTGGCAATCTCGATTTCACGACCATATTATTCGAGACGAACAATCCTATTTACGAATTGCAGAATACATAATCGAAAATCCTCGTAATTGGCGTGAAGATTGTTTTTATTAATGGATATATAGAAATGATTATTGCGATTGCCAATATGTCAAAAACTAACAATTAAATGTCTTAAGTTCTTACCGAAACATGTACAATCTTCCTAAAGGTACGCGATCGACAGGTTGACACATTGCTAACTCGCCATCGACTTTTACTTGAAAAGTATCGGGATCGACTTCAATATCGGGACAAATATTATTGTACGTTAGATCGATTTTAGATAGAGTACGAGTACCACTTACGGGTAATGCTGGTTTGCGTAAGCCCAATTTATCGGGTAAACCTTTATCTATTGCCGCCTGAGTCATAAAACAACAGGAAGTAGCTTGAGGAGCAATACCAAAACTACTCCACTGCGGACGATAAATAATTGGTTCGCAGGTCATCAAAGAAGCATTAGACTCTCCCATAGGCGACCAAGCAATAAAACCGCCTTTAATAATCAATTCTGGCTTAATGCCAAAGTATCCAGGTTGCCACAGGACGATATCGGCTATTTTTCCTGATTCGAGAGAACCGACATATTTATCGATACCGTAGGTGCGAGCGGGATTAATTGTGTATTTGGCTAAATAACGTAAGGCTCGTTGGTTGTCGTTCCTATCGCTGTCTTCTGGTAATGCGCCTCGTTGGTCTTTCATTTTAGAAGCTAGTTGCCAGGTGCGGCAAATAGTTTCAGCAATGCGTCCCATCCCCTGACTGTCCGAACCCATCATCGAAATTGCACCCATGTCGTGAAGAATGTCTTCGGCAGCAATAGTTTCAGCCCGAATCCGAGATTCGGCAAAGGCAATATCTTCGGGAACTCTAGGGTTTAAATGATGGCAGACCATCACCATATCTAGATGTTCGTCAAAAGTATTAACTGTATAGGGATTGGTAGGATTGGTAGAAGAAGGCAGACAGTGAGGATATGCCGCAACTTTAATAATGTCTGGTGCGTGACCGCCGCCCGCTCCTTCGGTATGATACATGTGAATAGTTCTACCTGCGATCGCTGCCAGGGTATCTTCTACATAACCAGATTCGTTGAGAGTATCGGTATGTAGCTGTACCTGAAAATCGTATTCATCCGCTACCCTCAGACAGGTATCGATCGCTGGAGGCATTGCTCCCCAATCTTCGTGAATCTTTAAGCCGATCGCGCCGCCTTCTATTTGTTCGTTTAAACTCGCGGGTAGACTAGAGCTTCCTTTGCCTAAAAAGCCAAAATTAATCGGAAAGCTTTCTGTAGCTTGCAGCATGATTCCTAAATTTCTCGCGCCACCGGAACAAATTCCTACGGTCACGGGTCCCAAACCGCCACCAATCATGGTAGTAATACCGCTAGAGAGAGCTTCGGCACACAATCCTGCACTATCGAAGTGAACGTGACCGTCGATACCGCCAGCAGTCGCAATTAAGCCTTCAGCCGAGCGCACGTCTGTATTAGCACTGACAATCAAATTGGGTGTTACTCCGTCCATAATATCGGGATTGCCAGCTTTACCAATGCCGACAATTTTGCCGTCTTTAATGCCCAAATCGGTTTTGATAATTCCCAAAACCGCATCCATGATAATGACGTTAGTGAGGACTAAATCCAAAGCTCCTTCAGCAGCCGTAACCCCTGGTGCCAAACCCAAACCATCCCGCAGCGTTTTACCACCACCAAAGACGCATTCATCGCCATAAACCCCCGTATCGGCTTCTATTTCAATAATTATCGAAGTATCTCCCAAACGTAGGCGATCGCCTGTCGTCGGACCGAATAGTTCTCCGTAACGCTCGCGGTTGATTCTCATGTTTTAGTTACTCGTCTCGTTATGATATATAACCCAATTCTTCAGCTTTGGCGATCGCAGCATCTTTATGTTGAGAATTATCTAATGTGGCGTTAGTTAAGTTATTAAGTCCTCTAACTTTTCTGTTACCTCCAATTGCCACTAAGCTAACCTCTTTGGTATCTCCAGGCTCAAAGCGCACCGACGTACCAGAAGGAATATCTAAACGAAAACCAAAAGCAGTAGCGCGATCGAATTGAAGAGCGCGATTGACTTCAAAAAAATGAAAATGAGAGCCTACCTGAATCGGACGATCGCCTGTATTAGCTACTGCTATAGTTTTTTTGTCTCTACCTGCGTTAATCTCAATTTCATTATCGGCAAAAAATATCTGTCCTGGAATCATGATGGAGTCAAAAGTTAAAAATCAAAAGTCAAAAGGTAGTTTTCTATTGAATGAACTAAGCTCAACTTTAGTTATAAGCTTTAAATGCCTAAATTATCTATTATGGAGATCTGATGGGATTATGAATGCTAATTAATTTTGTGCCATCGAGAAAATGAGCCTCTACTTGAATTAAAGGAATTAGTTCGGCTACTCCTGGCAAAACATCATCGGTTGTTAATAAATTTGCTCCTTCACTCATTAACTGAGCTACTGTCTTATCTTCTCTCGCTCCTTCTACTACCGTATCGGTGATGTAAGCGATCGCTTCTGGAACGTTCAATTTAATCCCTTTTGCTTTACGACGACGCGCAATTTCAGCAGCAGTAAAGATTGTCAGGCGTTCCATTTCTTTTGGTGTCAGATACACAAATACACCTCTTAATTGTTATTGACGCAATAAATATTTATAGTAATTTTTGAGAGAGTGAAATTCATATTTACAAAAATAAATACCAAACATCAAGCAGGATTAAAGAATTAAATTTAAATATTCTTGATTTTTGCTCTATTTGCACTCCCTAATAGGCAATAATCGCCAAATATATCCAATCGCTCAGTTTTGCTTTACTTATTAATTGCCCAATGTATTAGAACAAAAAGTATAAAATGTAACTAAAAAACGCTGTATATTGAATTAATAAAATTATTTATACCTTTGGCGATCGCAAAGCGGATGACGGGCGGCATAAACTGGCGACGAAACATCGCCAGACGCGCCCTTCCCTTCGGGCTTATCTCGCTTTGCGCGCTGGCTTTGCCAATCGCCCGTAGGTAAGAATCAATTTAAACCAGAGCGATCGCTCTAAAAATTTGTAGGTATTGTGTTGGAGAAGATTTTGTCTTATGTTCCAAACTATTTTATTTGCCATTGATATTACTAGAGAAGCCAGAAGTGCTGCTGAAGTTGTCGCAGATTTGGTTAAAATCCACAACAGTAAATTGGTCATACTATCGGTAGTGGAAACCTCTGCCGAAGGTGTCATGAGTTCCACCGAACAAGTTGCTAAATTACTTACTTCTGCTAAGAGTTTTTTGAGCGATCGCGGAATTAACGCCGAAACTATCGAAAAAGAAGGTATGCCACCATTTGTTATTTGTGATGTGGCTGATGAAATTAATGCCGATTTAATTGTAATGGGTTGTCGGGGTTTGGGGTTAGTAGAAGATTCTGCCTCAGACAGTGTGACTATTCGGGTAATTAATCTCGCACCATGTCCTGTTTTAGTTGTTCCTTAAAACAAGCCAAACCAAAAGTAGAGTAAGAAATAGAAAGATTAATTCATCAGGCGTAGACAGGACTAAATCTAGTGCGATCGCAGTGGGACGATAATTTAAAGCGAGACAGGCAAAAAGGTTTGCTAGATACGCATCAGATAAAAGCAACCTTGAAAACATCCCTGGCGCGATCGCAATAATATTAACGCTTGCCGTTATTAGCGCAGGACGTTAATATTTGAATTATGATTTCTTCGTTTAGGTGTAAAGAAACCGAAAAAATTTTTAACGGTCGATTCAGTCGCAAGTTACCCCAGGATATTCAAAGAATAGCTGCTCGTAAGCTAGAACAAATAAGTGCAGCAAGTGTTCTTGATACTTTGCGTATACCACCTGGTAATAGGCTTGAGGCATTGAGTGGCGATCGCCAAGGACAGCATAGTATTCGGATTAACAATCAATGGCGAATATGTTTTGTTTGGCGTGATGGTAATGCCTTTGACGTTGAAATAGTTGACTATCATTAAAGGAGAAGAAATTTATGACTCAACGTGATTTTCCGCCGATACATCCTGGTGAAATCTTATTAGAAGATTTTTTGAAGCCGATGAATATTAGTCAGTATTATGTTGCCCAATCTATTAAAGTGCCCCCACGCCGAATTAATGAGATTGTTCATGGCAAAAGAAGTATTACAGCAGATACCGCTTTGCGACTAGGACACTTTTTTGGCATGGAAGCAGAATTTTGGATGAATCTACAAACAAGATACGATCTAGAAGTAGCGCGAGAACAACTATCTGAGCGATTGTACCAAGAAGTAAAAGTGCATTCAGCTTAGAATTATTAGATCTATTTTGATGTCGAATGGTAAGTGCGATCGCTAACAAATAACGACTAGATTGAAATATTAATAACGTCTATCTCTTTCTAGATCTCTAATTACTTTTTCCTGATACCAAACATAACTTTTGCCAGAATTATTCTGGCGAATATTTCTTAATAGCCTCAAAGCAGCTTTTTCATCGCCGTTTAACATAGTCAAAAGTTTTTTATTTAAGCCTGTATCTAGTTTTAATTTTCTTTTAGCTCTTTTTTGTTTATTAATTTCTTGATAAAGGATGTAAACAAGAAAAAACAAAGAAGCAAATAAAGCGAGGATAATAAAAGATTCCATATTTTGTTAGCTTTTACAAGCTTTAATACTATCAGTTTTATTATTCCCATTTAGATTGGTAGAAGTTAAAGCTTAAAAGAAAGAAGCGTGATTGAAAACCCAGCAATAGACAGCCTCCCCTTTTTCCTGAAGACAACCATATAATAAGACTTATGTAATTTTATTCTGTTGACCCGCAGTCGCGACCAATGAACAGTCTCTTTCTCAATCGTCTTAAAAGTCCCCAATGTCCCGTACTCGTCTTAGATGGCGCGATGGGAACCAACTTACAGGTACAAAACCTTACCGCAACCGATTTTGGTGGTGCGGAATACGAAGGATGTAATGAATATTTAGTGCATACCAAACCAGAGGCGGTGGAGAAGGTACACCGAGGTTTTTTAGAAGCTGGTGCGGATGTAATTGAAACCGATACTTTTGGCGGGACATCGATAGTTTTAGCCGAGTACGATTTAGCAGACAAGGCTTACTATCTTAATAAAACCGCTGCGGAAATAGCCAAAAAAGTTGCTAAAAAATACTCTACACCCGATAAGCCGCGCTTTGTGGCTGGTTCGATGGGACCTGGTACTAAATTACCCACTTTGGGACATATAGACTTCGATACGTTACGCAATGCTTATGTCGAACAAGCAGAAGGTTTATATGACGGCGGTGTAGATTTGCTGCTGGTAGAAACCTGTCAGGATGTGTTACAGATTAAGGCAGCATTAAATGCCATAGAAGAGGTATTTGAGAAAAAAGGTAGCAGACTTCCCTTAATGGTTTCGGTGACGATGGAACAGATGGGGACAATGCTAGTCGGTACGGAAATGGACGCGGCATTGGCAATATTAGAACGCTATCCTATCGATATTTTGGGTCTAAACTGCGCTACGGGACCCGATTTAATGAAAGATCATATTAAGTATTTGTCGGAACATTCGCCGTTTATTGTTTCTTGCGTACCCAATGCAGGTTTGCCCGAAAATGTCGGCGGACAGGCACACTATAAGCTTACACCGTTGGAACTACGCATGGCGTTAATGCACTTCGTCGAAGATTTGGGAGTGCAGATAGTAGGCGGCTGCTGTGGTACTCGCTTCGATCACATTCAAGCTTTGGCGGAGATGACTAACGATTTAAAACCCAAAGAACGTCATCCCTATTACGAACCTTCTGCTGCATCTATCTACAGTACGCAACCATATATCCAAGACAATTCTTTCCTAATCGTCGGCGAAAGATTAAACGCCAGTGGTTCTAAAAAATGTCGAGAATTACTTAATGAAGAAGATTGGGATAGCTTGGTTTCTCTAGCCAAATCTCAGGTAAAAGAAGGCGCACACGTCCTCGATGTCAACGTAGACTATGTAGGCAGAGATGGCGAACGGGATATGCACGAACTGGTATCCCGTCTGGTGAATAACGTCACTCTTCCCCTCATGCTTGACTCTACCGAATGGACAAAGATGGAGGCTGGGTTAAAGGTTGCGGGTGGTAAGTGTATCCTCAACTCCACTAACTATGAAGATGGCGAAGAAAGATTCCGTCAGGTTTTGGACTTAGCTAAAAAATACGGCGCGGGAGTAGTTGTCGGTACTATTGATGAAGATGGTATGGGACGGACTGCGGACAAAAAATTTGAGATTGCCAAACGCGCTTACAATGCCGCAACAGCCTATGGTATTCCTTCTCATGAAATCTTTTTCGATCCTTTGGCTTTACCCGTTTCTACTGGGATCGAAGAAGATAGAGAAAACGGTAAGGCAACCGTAGAAGCAATTCAAAGCATTAGGGAAGAACTACCAGGGTGTCATATTTTACTTGGTGTTTCTAACGTTTCCTTTGGTTTAAATCCTGCTGCTAGACAGGTATTAAACTCCGTCTTTTTACATGAATGTATGCAGGTAGGTTTAGATGCGGCTATTGTCAGCGCGAGTAAAATTTTACCTCTGGCTAAAATCGATGAAGGGCACAAAAAGATTTGTTTGGATTTAATTTACGATAGACGGCAATTTGACGGCGAGGCTTGCACTTACGATCCTTTAGGGGAACTGACAACTTTATTTGCAGGTAAGAAAACTAAAAAAGCCGAAGCCGTAAATAAAAACCTACCTATTGAAGAACGCCTTAAACAACACATTATCGACGGCGAACGCATTGGTTTGGATGAAGCCTTAGACGAGGCGATGCAAAAATATCCACCATTGGATATTGTCAATACTTTCTTGTTAGACGGCATGAAAGTAGTGGGCGAACTCTTTGGTTCGGGACAGATGCAGCTTCCCTTTGTGCTTCAGTCAGCACAGACAATGAAGGCGGCGGTAGCGCATTTAGAACCATACATGGATAAAGAAGAATCCGACAGTAGCGGTAAGGGTAAATTTGTCATCGCTACGGTTAAAGGAGACGTTCACGACATTGGTAAAAACTTAGTCGATATTATCCTGTCTAATAACGGCTACAAGGTAATCAATCTCGGCATCAAACAACCAGTAGAAAATATTATTCAAGCTTACGAAGAACATCAGCCAGACTGCATTGCTATGAGTGGTTTGTTGGTAAAATCTACCGCTTTTATGAAAGATAATCTGGAAACTTTTAATGAAAAAGGTATTACCATTCCCGTTATCTTAGGTGGTGCGGCATTAACACCTAAGTTTGTCCATCAGGATTGTCAAAACGTCTATAAAGGTAAAGTAGTTTACGGTAAAGATGCTTTTGCAGATTTGCATTTTATGGATAAATTAATGCCTGCCAAAGCCGATAGTAATTGGGACGATATTAAAGGGTTTTTAGACGAAACTGATTCAGGTAACGGCAATTCTCCAATCGCATCCACAGAAGAACAACCTTTTGCTGGAGAAAATAAAGATAAAATTTTCGTTGACGAAGCAAGTAAAAAGGAAGAACCAAAAGTTATCGACACCAAACGTTCGGAAGCAATAGCTTTAGATATAGAACGTCCCACCCCTCCTTTCTGGGGTACGAAAATATTAAACCCAGAAGATATACCCTTTGAAGAAGTTTTTCCCTATCTGGATTTGCAGGCTTTATTTGTCGGACAGTGGCAATTCCGCAAGAAAAAAGAACAGTCTAGGGAAGAATACGATAAGTTTTTAGCTGATACCGTTCATCCAATTTTAGAAGAATGGAAACAAAAGGTTGTCAAAGAAAATTTATTACAGCTAACGGTAATATATGGTTACTTTCCCTGTAACGCCGAAGGTAACACCCTGCACATTTACGAACCAACCGATAAAGGATTTGTCAAACCAGTAACCTCGTTTGAATTTCCCCGTCAGTCTTCTGGTAAACGCCTCTGTATTGCCGATTTCTTTGCTACTAAAAATTCCGAACATATCGATGTCTTCCCCATGCAGGCGGTAACGGTAGGAGAAATCGCCACCGAATACGCCCAAAAGCTATTTAAAGACGACAAATACACTGAATACCTCTACTATCACGGCATGGCAGTACAAATGGCAGAAGCTTTGGCTGAATGGACACACGCCAGAATTCGTAAAGAGTTGGGCTTTGCAGCAGAAGAATCGGATAATATCCGCGATATCTTACAGCAACGCTATCGTGGTTCGCGCTACAGCTTTGGCTATCCCGCCTGTCCCAACATTCAGGATCAGTACAAGCAACTAGATTTACTCGATACCAAACGAATTGGTATGTATATGGACGAAAGCGAACAACTCTATCCCGAACAGTCTACCACTGCGATCGTGGCTTATCATCCTGTGGCTAGGTATTTTAGTGCTTAGGTAATCTTGTTTGGGTGGGCAGTATATAGATTCATTTTTAAGCCTTAAAGCTTAGAGTTTGTTGTCCATTCTAATACTTTTTTAGATTTACATATATTTCTAAAAAACTAAAATCTATTCTAATAACTTCACAAAAAATTTCTTATGAAGAAGAAAGCATGGAAAGCATGGAACAAAACTAAGTACGGGACAAAAAATCGAACAAAAGCTTGCAAAAGAATACAGGAAAAGGGTTTGATTGAAAGTAACTACACTCAAACCGAACCCTATGAATCAGATTATCTTACTTCGGCAAACCTTGAAACCACTTTTGGGGTGGCACGGCGCAAGACTAAATTTCCTCGCTTTGTTTCTCATTGCACTACTAAGGGTAAAGACAATTAACTTAGTAGAGTTGGCAACTGGCTTTAGAAGTAAGGCAAAAACAGAATCTAATGCAGCGCGTACGCGCAGATCGTCGTCTTACGACGACTAGAACGCATTCGCGTTCGCAAAGGCTACAACGCTTCTTTCGTAGTTTCGATTTAGATTATGTTGTCATTGCTAAAGCAATTGTGACTTTGATGCAAATACCTCAACCTTGGGTGCTAAGCACTGATAGAACCGAGTGGTCTTTTGGCGCGAAACGGTTTAACATTCTTCTGTTAGGAGTAATACACAATGGCGTTGCATACCCTCTAGTTTGGGAAATGCTGGAGAAAAAAGGAAATTCCAATAGCGATGAAAGAATGGACTTACTCGAGCGTTTTTATTCTATATTCCCTGATGCGAAGGTAGCTTATCTTACTGGCGACCGCGAATTTATTGGTAAGTTTTGGCTCTCGTATCTTTTGATTGAACCAACAATTCGATTTAGATTAAGAATTAGAGCAAGCGATCGCATTAACGATGGACGAAAAGAACTTAGAGCATCAATTATCTTTGCTCACCTGCAACCTGGACAGACTCAAGTTTTATCGGGCAAAAAACTTGTTTGGGGACGTTTAGTTTATGTTTCTGCTTTACGTCTGGATAATGGTGAGTTACTAATTGTGATTACTCCCGACTCTTGTGACACAGCTATTTCTGACTATGGACAGCGATGGGGTATTGAGACCTTATTTGGCATGTTTAAGACTAGGGGGTTTTGCTTAGAATCGACTCACTTTAATCGCTCTGAGCGATTGAGTAAGTTAATAGCTTTAATGACATTAGCTTTGTGTTGGTCTGTCAAGACAGGAGAGTGGTTACATCAACATGAACCTATCCAAATAAAAAAGCACGGAAGACTTGCTAAAAGTATTTTCCGTTATGGTCTCGATCATTTGCGTTCCATCGTCACTGATTTAGACCTCAAAAAAGATGAATTTCTTTTCTCCCTACAATTTTTGTCCTGTACTTAGCGAAATAACATAATATTTGCTGTTCTTTTTTTAAAGTTTGAGGGCGGAATGCCAGCTATTGATAAATTAAAACCTGTTTCTTGGTGCGGGTCAAAGCGGTATACAAGAGCTTTTGGCGATCGCTACTACTACGCAGATCTCGAACATCCAAGAACACATAATTAATGGTGCTGCCTTGAGCTTTGTGAATAGTTAAAGCATAGGCATAGGCAACATCATCAAACATTCTCGATAAATCGAAGTAGTAAGACCATTGCTTTTTACTGGCAAGATATTTAATCTGTTCTGCATAAGAATGAAGACAACTCTCATGCAGAATATTTAGGGTTTGAGATTTACTAGCTTCAGGCTGAACTCTAACTTGCCAATATTGATAAGTCTGCTTCCGAAATACTAACTCTGTTAGCTGAGCAGGTTCTATAACTTGAGCTTCCTCAGAATTATTAATTAAAATACGCCATTTGTTTTTCCCTTTTCCCCCTGGTCTGGGTCTAAACAAAGGTTTTTTGGCGATTAAACGATCGCCTGGTACAAATGGTGGTGCATCTTCACCCCATAATTTACTACGGACGAATTTATTCAACGAGTCTACYGTGCGATTTCTCCARGCTAGAAACCTTACATAGTCGGGATTGAGCTTGTATTCTTCAGTCTTAAATAACGCCAACGCTCTTTCTCTCCATTCAACWTGCCGAAGACAAAGAATGCTTTGGTCGCCCGTAGTAGTCAAAGGATAAATAACCCGACTATATTCAGGATTGCTTCTAATGGCTTCAGCTACACAGGCAAGCTCCCCATCATAGCGAACTACTTTAATTAAAGTAGCACTTTGATTAATTACCTTGGAAGTGGCTACAATTGGCTCTTTTTCTTTGACTGGTGGCAGTTGTGCCTCATCTCCAACAAACACTACTTTAGTCAAAATCGAGCTACGAGCCGCCGTCACTATTTCTTGGAAGTTGTCTCGATTCACCATTGAAAATTCGTCAATGATGGCAATGTTATAGTCAGATAAAT